>JAPOYU010000043.1 GCA_026706395.1 Chloroflexota bacterium | reverse complement strand
GGTCGAAGAGGTATTCCAGCGCTACCTTGGTCGGCTTCCAATTCCACCAGCCGCCTTCGCCGCGGCGCGGGCTTTCGAATTCCTTGGACGACATCGGGCCGTTTTCGCGGATGGTCTTGAACACATGCTCGATGATGGGCTCCATGTCGATGTCAAGGCGATCGATCTGCCAACTGCTTTCTTTGAGCTGCTTCTGTTGGATGTAGGGCTGATACCAAGGGTAATGCTCGCTGGGCAGTTGGCACATGGCGTGGGCCCAGGTTTCGAAGAGGAAGCCGGAATCGAGCAAGTTGTCGAGCTCGGCGGGGTCGTACAGGCCGGCGCGGGCGAGCATGACCAGGTAGTGGCTGCGGGCGACCACGCTGATGGAATCGAGCTGGAGCAAGCCGATGCGCTCGATGATGTGTTTGAGGTTGGCCGGCGCGCTGGAGTCGGGGCGTTGGTGCAAGCCTTGTTTGTAGACGCTGAGGCGCTTGACGTCGTCGCGGGTGGCGGGGATGGGCGTGGGCATGAGGGGGAGTTTAGCATGGGGGAAAGAACATAACCACCGAGGACACCGAGGGCGCAGAGGGGTGCAGAAAGGAAATTGAATTCTAATATGGCGCTTGCCATGATAAGATGCAGGCATGTCCGGCAGTTGCTTGCCACTGAGCAGAGAGCATCGAAATGTTCAAGCAAATCAGCATGACGAATTTCAAGTCCTGGCGAGAGACGGGACCAGTGCGGATGGCGCCGCTGACGGGTTTCTTTGGTGCGAACAGTTCGGGCAAGAGCAGTCTGTTGCAGATGTTGCTGTTGCTCAAGCAGACGACGGAGTCAAATGATCCGAACCTAGTGTTGAAAACCGGTAGTCTTCAACCTGCTGGCACGATACAACAGGCCTATGTGAACCTTGGCGCACCCCATGAGATTACGCATCGTAACACCACCGAAATGACTCTTACAATGAGGATTCAGGCGCACCAACCACTTGACTCGTTTGCCCAGCTTATACATAAACAGTACTTCGACTTCTCAGATATGTCGTTTGAAACGACGATTCATGCTGACAGTGATACGGTTTACGTAGACTCTCTTCGATACTTCGACAGAGATGCATTTAGTGCTCGATTGTCAAGGCAAGAGAAGGGACGTTATAACCTTTACGCAACCCGGAACGGAGATGAGTTTACGCGTCCACGTGGCAGACCTAAGGTCGATATTAGACCTACTAGATGCTATGGATTCAGTCACGGGGTCTATCAGGTGTACAACGAAGCGTTTGTTCTACAGTTTCTGGAACACATGTTGGAGAAACAGTTCAGTGATGTGTTTTATTTGGGTCCGCTGAGAGAATTTCCTCAACGCGAATATCGCTGGGGCGGTGAGCAGCCTAGTCATGTGGGTATCAAAGGTGAGCTTGCGATTCCAGCTATTCTGGCCAGCGGGGACAAGAAAGTATATAGCTCGCGAAGAAAGAGCAAAAAGAACAGACTTGATTCTCGAGTTGCTCTTTCGCTAGTAGAGCTTAATCTGGCAAGTTCATTCAGGGTTGAGCCGGTTACCGACGGGTCGACCCTCTATCAGGTTAAATTCAAACGAAACAGGCGCAGCCACGAGGTGCTTATTACCGACATGGGTATCGGCGTCTCACAAGTACTGCCTGTCCTTGTGCTCTGCTACAATGTACCGGAAGGCTCGACTATTATCCTTGAACAGCCCGAATTGCACCTGCATCCTTCCGTCCAGGCAGGTTTGGCAGATGTGTTCATTGATGTCATCAAGAATCGAAACTTGCAGATCTTGCTCGAAAGTCATAGCGAGCACTTACTTAGGCGGTTGCAACGTCGGATCGCAGAAGAAGATTTTGCGCCTGAGGATGTTGCGCTTTACTTTTGTGAGATGACTAACGGCGAATCGGAGCTAACGCCCCTTGAGATTGATATGTTCGGCAACATAGCCAATTGGCCCGACGACTTCTTCGGCGACCTGGCTGGGGACATGGTTGCGGCTTTTGATGCCGGACTAGAACGCCAAGTCAATTGAAATAATGCGATCAAAAATCATAGACACCAATGTACCGCTTACCGCAGCAGGGCTAAATTCCGACGCATCCAAACAATGTCAACTTAGCTGTGTCGCAGTTCTAAAGGCGGTCTTAGCAGGACAAGTAAAGGTCGTCATTGACGCCAAAAGAGATGTGCTGCGCGAATACAATCGACGCATTCATCCAGATTTCCGAGGTTCGCTTGCTGAACAATTCATGCTCTACATGCTTCAGTATCACACGGTTGCTGGGCGTGTTCACTGTCTTGAGCTGCAGCAGAACGAATCAGGCCAATTCGTCGACTACCCAGACAACAGCGATACCTGGTCTACCCGTGTTAGGCGCTGCGAACGATTCGACCCCGACGACAAGAAGTGGGTCGCACTTGCGGTTCGATTCAAAAAGGAGGCTGGTATAGATGCGCCTATTGTAAATGCAGCCGACAGATGTTGGCTGGCATTTGAATCACAGCTTGAAGCGGCCGGAGTCAAGCTGGAAGTTCTCTGTCGCGAAGAACGCTAGTTAGTACTCCTCCTCACTCCAAAACCAACTGATGGGCAGGCGTGAAAAACTGGCGATAGGTCAGCCAGGCGGCGATCAACCCGGTAAACGTCGCCGCGCCCACCAGCATGTACATCACAATGATTTGCAGCTGCACCGCTTCCAGCGGCGACGCGCCGGCGAGGATCATGCCGGTCATGGCGCCGGGCAGCTTGATCAGGCCGACCGTCTTGGTGGTGTCGATGATGGGCGTCATCGCCCCCGTGATGGTGCGCTGGAATTGGTAGAGTGAGGCTTGGCGGCTGGTCGCGCCGAGGGCGAGCTTGCTTTCGATGAGGTCGCGCTGGTCGTGGAAGTCGCTGCTGAGGCGGGTGATGACCAGAGTGGCGGTGGTCATGGAGGTGCCGACGATCATGCCGCCGATGGGGATAATGTCCTGCGGGACGAAATCGAAGACGCCGAGCAGTACGAGGATGGCGATGGTCAGGCCGGAGCCGATGCCGATCGCCAGGAAGGCGACCATGACGCCGTTGGGGGTTTGCACCGCGCGCTTTCCGCTGGTGTGGCCGCCGATGGTGATCATCACCAGCAGGATGGCGATGGTGAAAATCGGGTAGTCCATCTCGAAGACGAGCTCAAGCACGTAGCCGATGGCGATGAGCTGGATGAAGCTGCGCACTGCCGCGATGGCGAGGTCCTTTTCCAGGTCCGAACTTTGCCAGCGCGAGATGGCGGCGGCGATGAAGACGAAGGCGATTGACAGCAGCACGCGTTCAATGCCTTGAAGGCCAACGAAGAAATCAGGCATGGCGCTCCTCCTTGCGCTGTGGGAAACGATCAACTGGGGATTCTAGCGGATTCGCGGCCCTCGCGCCGATTACCAGGTCAGGCTCGGGTTCTTGAAGGGAACGAGCGCCATGATGACGGCGTGGATGTAGTAGGCTTCGCGGTCGATGACATCGTCGGTCAGGATGCCGATGGCGCCGTTGGCCTGCTTGGAGTTGTCGCGTTGGAAGACGATGTCATCGGCATGGCCCAATTCCAGGCCCTGGCGGACCAGCTCGGCGACTTGATGAGGCAGATAGAAGACGGCGGTCTGGCCGATGCCGACCTGGCCGGCGCGGTCGATGATATGGACGCGGGCGAAGCAGCTCATGCCTTGCTCTGTGTCTTCGATGCCGCCTTCGATACCGACCCAATAATCCGAGTCCGGTTGCGCGGCGCGGGCCTTATCAGCGCGGTTGCGGGCGCCACACATGGTTTCGGCGACCGAGCGCGGCTGGTCGGGCACGCCGGAAGGCACGCTGACGCCGTTTACAGTAAAGGACCGCCCGGGGAAGATGCGCTGGAAGGCGGCGCGGGCGGCGCGGAGTTTGACCGGATTGCGGGAGGCGACTGTGATTTGGAGCATGGTCAGGCGCTCTCTGTAGGTTGGTGGGATGTGAGTGTAGCAGAATTGGCGCTGCGTCTACAAACTGTTGCCAACATTGGGCGACCTGCTACACTTAGACTGTATTGACGACGCCGGGAGGCGCGCGGTGAATGAGACATCGGCCAAGATTCGAGTGGCCAAAGCAACGGCGGATGACCTCGTCGAGATCTCCGATTTCATCAAGCCCTTCGTCGACAGCGGCGATCTGTTGCCGCGCACATTTGATGAGTTGGAAGATCTGCTGGAGACATCGTTCATCGTGCGGCTGGATGGCGCGATCGTGGGTTGCGCCGCGCTGGAGATCTATAGCAAGAAACTCTGCGAGATTCGCAGCCTGGCGGTCGATCCAGCTACACAAGGCTTGGGCATCGGCAAGCAGTTGGTGGCGGCTTGCGTCGAGCTGGCGAAGCGGGAAGGCATCTACGAGATTATGGCGATCAGTGTGGCGGAAGACTTCTTCATGTCCTGCGGTTTCGACTTCACGCTGCCCAACTTGAAGAAAGCCTTCTTCTTGCAGACCCGCGATTCGATTTGAATCCGCCGCGTTCCTGTTATGAAAATCGAGGTCTTGACGCTCTTTCCGGATATGTTCGCCGGCGTCATGTCGGAGAGTATGATGTGGAAGGCGCGCGAACATGGCCTGCTGCACTTCAGCGCGCAGGACATCCGCGAGCACAGCGGGGACAAACATCGCAAGGTCGATGACAGTCCCTACGGCGGCGGCGGCGGTATGATCCTCAAGGCCGATGTGCTTTTGCGGGCGATCGACGCCTTGCGTCCGGCCCCCGAAACGCCGGTGATCCTGCTGTCGCCACAGGGGCGCCTGCTGACGCACGCGGTCGCGCTGGAGCTTTCCCGTCAGGAGCGGCTGATTCTGGTCTGCGGGCATTATGAAGGCGTCGACGAGCGCGCCCGTGAGTTGGCGATAAGCGACGAGATCAGCATCGGCGATTATGTGCTTACCGGCGGTGAGCTGGCGGCGATGGTGCTGATCGACGCGGTCGTGCGGTTGATCCCCGGTGTACTGGGCGCGGAAGGCGCGCAGGAACGCGACAGCCACGCCGATGGCTTGCTCGAGGGACCGCACTACACGCGGCCGGCGGAGGTGGCTGGCTTGACCGTGCCCGAAGTGCTGACGAGCGGGCATCACGCCGAGGTGGCGCGCTGGCGCCGGCAGCAGGCTTTGAAGCGGACTTGGCTGCGGCGGCCTGACTTGCTGGAGCAGGCGGAGTTGAGCGAGGCCGACCGCGAGTACCTAGCGGGGCTTGAAGCGGGCGAGGTTGATTAGCTGCTCTCGGATAGACCGGCTTGGTCGCCCTCGGCGAAGGCGAGCGCGCGTCTGTCGCCGGTTTCGGGATCGAGCATGGCGGCGACAGTGTCCTCGCGGATGATCCGCCCGCCATCAAGCAAGAGGACGCGGCTGCCGATGCGGCGCGCCTGCTCAATCGAATGCGAAACCCAAATCATCGTCAGGTCATTCTGCTGGCGCAGCCGCATCAGCGAGTCTTCGACGCGGCTGGTGGCGATAGGATCGAGCGATGAAGTCGGTTCGTCGAGCAGCAGCAGCGATGGATTCAGCGCCAGGGCGCGGGCGATGGCCAGACGCTGTTCTTGCCCGCCGGACAGATCCGAGGCTGGTTTGTCGGCCAGCTCGGCTTCCAGCGAGACTTGCGCCATCAGCGCGAGGATCTCGGCGCGGGTCAGCGAAGTGCCCCGCAAGCGCGCGCCGAAGCTGATGTTGTCGGCGACGCTGCCTTCGAAGGCGGCGGTCTTCTGGAACATCATGCCGACCTTGCGACGCAGTTCGGTCACGGGCAGGCCGTAGATCGATCGCCCGTCGAGGTCTATCGCGCCGGAATCGATGTCGTTGAGGCGGTTGATGCAGCGCAGGAGCGAGCTTTTGCCGCCGCCGCTGGGCCCGATGACGACGAGCAGTTCGCCGGCGGGGACATCGAGGGAGATGTCGCGCAGGACGGTTGCACCGCCGCGCTTGAGGGTGAGGTTGCGGATGGAGAGTTTGGGCATTTGTGGTTCCGTGCGTATCGTCAGTGGCTCAATTGTAGCGCATTTCGGTCTGGTAACTTATGTCCTCGGAATACGTGCCATCCCGATTCTAATCACCTTTTACTTTCCATTTTGTTGCTATTTTCCCCTCCTATGATTTTGCTTGGCTATCCAACTTACTCGTCTTCGTGAACATAAAGCAAACCCAGAAAGGCCTTCTCTGCCACAGCAAGAAAACGACCATCCGGGTGGAACAGAGTTGCCATCCCGGGAAAATCATCATTTGAACTGTCCAGCTGAGGGATGTATATTTCTGCGTCTCGAGTCAAGTCCCAAGCTCGTATCTGACTGCAACCGTCTGTCGTCATCAGCAAACTGCCATCCGGGCTTATATCACCATCATTGAATTCGCAAGGACGTTTGTCGGGAAGAGCTTCCAACTCGCGCACGAAGGTCAAACGCTCGTTCGCCAATGACCAACGGCTCACCGGTGCATCGGCCATGACAATCAGGTGAGACTTGTCCTTCGTGAATTGAAGACCTTTGACCAATTTAGGGGGTAGACGCTGTGGCTCCCATTCCTCCCAAGAGCCAGTATCCCAAATCCTGATAGTCCCGCGTCCTCCACCGGCCAGCAAATGACCATCTTCCGAAAAAGTCAAAGTGTTTAACGTCACTTCTTCGGCGCCCTGCAACTGGATTTCAACCAGCGATTGTGACTCCAAGTCGAATTGAAAATGCTGTGCATTATCAATGCCTATTAGGAGCCATTGATTACTTGGATGCAGCAGAAGCTCGCTTATCTCTCCGGCGCTCACGGGGATTTCACGGAGAAATTCTCCTTGCCAAAAGTCCCAAAACAGGAGTTTACCGTCTGTCGTTCCGACGATGATCATGTCTGGTAGGAGCTCTACTTGGCTAAAGGATTCGTCGCCCGCAAGACTTCTGGCTTTTGTGCCTTTATCGCTAATTTCCCAAATGCTGAGGAATAGTTTTGATGTGACTTTCTTATTGCCATAGTGTAGTGTTACGAGACTTGACTCAATATTATGCCATCTAATTTCGAGTGCCTCGTCAGGCTCTGCTGGGCAGATACGAATGTCACGAACAGTCGCGGCAGTAATCGTCGTATGCGGCTCACATTCCGGAGGGTTGAGAATATCATGACTTTGACTCATGTTGGCGACAGTTATAAGAGCGAAGACTACGATTGTTTTCCTAAGCATGTGTTATCTCCCCGCCATCCGCGTTCAGAACTGTGGCATCAGCCCTTTGCGTTCTCTCTTCCATCACCGGCTTGGCACAATGATGCTGCCTGTCACCGCTGCCATTCAGACTCTAGCACTGTTTTGGAGGCGGGCGATGCGAGCGTATGAATATCGTCGGCTGCGGAACGCACGATGTTGTGGTTGCGGATTAATCGCGACGCGCGTGCCAAAGCAGCGCCGGGCATGGTAGACTTGAGCAAAATACAGCGAAAGATTGCAAAGGGCTGACGCATGGAAATGACCATGACCTGCGCCGAGGAATCGCGCGCGGCGGAAGAGACGCTGGCGGGCACCTTCAAGCCGGCCGACACCTTTTTTCTGATCGAGAGCAGCTTGCCGGAATATGGCGGCTGGGGCGGCGAGGCGGTTAAATCCGCGGCGACATCGGGCAGCTTCGCGCCTTATTTGGACCATGTGCAGAGCGCGCCGCGAGCCAAGGTGCTATTCATCCGCCGGCCGCAATCGCAAGAGAAGAACTTCTACATCGCCATGACGAATCAGGCGAGGCCGCGCATCTATCATGCCGCGCTCGCCGACTACGATGACTTGCTGGGGCTGGATATCAGCAGTCTCGCGGCGGGCATGACGCCGCGGATTAACGGGCGAGAGATGACCGAGATAGACGAGTTGTACACCGTCTGCACGAACGGACGGCATGATCCCTGCTGTGCCGCGCATGGCACGCCGGTTTACCATGAGCTGGCGGCTCAGGCCGGTGAGGAACGGGTCTGGCAGACGACGCACATCGGCGGGCATCGCATGGCGGCGACCATGATCGCCTTCCCGCAGGGCATCGTGTACGGGCATGTCGATCCGCAGGACGCTGAGATGATTGTGATGAATCAGCGGGCCGGTTTCATGCTGACGCACAAGTATCGCGGGCGCGGCGCCTATGCCGGGCATCGGTTGGATACGGCGGCGCATCAGGCGGCCGGCGCGGCGGAGGCGGTCATCCGCGAGCGCATCCGCGCCTACCGGATTGATGAATTGCGCCTGGACGCCGTCGAGGAGCTTGGCGGCGATGTCTGGCGGGTCCGCTTCAAGGATTCCGCCGGTCGCGAGCATTCCGCCGATGTGAGCATGAACATGTCAGCGCCGCGGCAGACCTCCTGTGGCGATGCGCCGAAGCCCATGCCGCAGCATGACGTGGCGCTGCTGGCCGCTACCTAAGCCGGAAACCTTTGCAAATTCCAACGAGCGAGTTGATGTCCCTTTCGCAGGTGGAGCATCCGCCGCCTCCCCCGAAAGCGCCGATTTTGGTCAGGCTCTTGCGGCTGGCGATACTGGGTTTCATCGGCGTGTCATTCCTTGCGCTGGCGCTGGCGATTGCCCTTATCGGCTGGCAGATGTCGCTGCAGGAGCGCATCGTGCCGGGCGTCAGCATCGGTGAAGTGGACATCGGCGGGCTGACGCGCGCGGAAGCGGCGGCCGCGCTGGAGAGCAAATACGCCCCGCTCGAAACGGTCGTCTTTACTTTCCACGACGGCGAGCAAAGCTGGACGGCGACGGCGGCTGAGCTTGGGCTTGACCTACCGGCGGAAGCGCTTGCCGAGCGCGCCTTCTCCATAGGGCATGGCGAGGACGCGCAGCGCAACATGCGGGAGCAGGCTAACGCCTGGTTCGCCGGCGCGACTGTGGCATTGAGGCTGGAATTCAACGAGGCGCGGGCCCGCGCTTTCCTGGAAGGCCTGGCGGGCGAGATCAATCGCGAGCGGCAAGACGCCGAATTCCATCTCAACGGTTTTGATGTGGTTGTCAGCCTGGGCCTCAGCGGGCGCGAATTGGATATCGCAGCGACCTTGAGCACGCTGTCCGAGATTGTTCTGGCGCAGACCGGCGAGACGGAGATCGCGCTGGTCATCGACGAGAGTCCGCCGCGCCAATGGAATGTGATGGAAGCGGCGACGCAGGTGCGAACCGCGCTGTCGTCGCCGCTGCAGTTGATCGGCAGTTTGTCCAATGGAGACTTGCTGGCGCCCTGGATCCTGACGCGGGAGCAGATCCTGGCCGGCCTGAGCGTCACGCTCCAAGGGGAGGGCGACGAGCGGCGCTTTGACGTCAGCGTTGACTTGGGCGCTTACGGCAAATACTTGCGCACGCTGTCGCCGAGTTTGTCCAAGCCATCGGCTGAGGGCCGCTTCGACTTCGATCCAGCGAGCGGGCAACTGACGCCGATATCGCTGGCGACTGAGGGGCGCCGGCTGGATGTCGAAGAGACGATCAGGCGGCTGGAAGCAGCGGTCTTCGATCCGGTGAATCGGCGCGTGGTGATGTACTTCGAGACTTTGCAGCCGCGTTATCCGGCGGGGATCACCGCGGCCGAGCTCGGCATCAGCCAACAGGTGGCGGAGGCGACGACCTATTATTGGGGCTCCTGGCCTAACCGGCGCTCGAATATCGCGCTGGGCGCGGGCAAGCTGCATGGCATCATTGTCGCGCCGGGCGAGGAGTTTTCCTTCAATCAGCATCTGGGCGATATCAGTCCGGAAGCGGGTTATCTGGAGGGCA
Source organism: Chloroflexota bacterium (assembly GCA_026706395.1). The sequence continues at coordinate 14,590 of JAPOYU010000043.1, read as the reverse complement.
GCGTCATCCTGGGCGGCGCCACGGTGACGGGTATCGGCGGCGGCATCTGCCAGGTGAGCACGACCATGTTTCGGGCGGCCTTCAGCGGCGGTTACGCCATCACCGAGCGTAACAGCCACGGCTATCGCGTCGGTTATTATGAATATGCCGGCGCCGGCCCGGGCCTGGACGCGGCCATCTGGCAGCCGGAAGTCGACCTGCGCTTTCAGAATAACAGTCCCTATCATTTGCTGATCGAGAGTAGTTTTTTGGGCGCGAAGGACGCGCTGCAATTCCGCATCTACAGCAGTCCGCATTGGCGCACGGTGATCGAAGCGCCGATCATCCGCGACATTGTGGGCGCGCCGCCGGAGAAGTATGTCGAGGCGACCGACCTGGCGCCGGGGCAGGTTCGTCAGATCGACTACTCGGCCGATGGCGCTGACGTCCTAGTCTATCGCAATGTCTATGACAGCTCGGGCAATCTGGTGAAGCGGGATCAGTTGTTCACGCATTATTCGCCCTGGCAGGCGGTTTTCGAGGTGGCGCCGGGCGATCCGCGCCTGGCTGAAGAAGATGATGAGGGGGAAGAGGACGACGGGATTGCGCCGGTCGGCGTGGCTGACTGAGGGACATGAAAAGAAAAGCGCCAGCAAGCTGCTGACGCGTCGGTTTTCTGAATTGGCGCTCGGTCGGGCCGGGGATAACGCTCCGCCCAAACGATGCTGGTTCAGGCGACGGACTGCGCCCGAACCGGCCGGACAAAGCCTTTGAGGATTTTCTCCAGCGCCATGGTATGGCTGCAGACGCCGCGCTGGGCGAAGAACGAGGCGGTGCTGCCCCAAGCGCCATCATCGTAAGTCACTTGATGGTTCTTGTTATAGCCTTCGAAGTGGCAGTCGAAGCTGTGGATGCGGATGCGATCGGTCTCCTGGGAGTAGCGGTTCGCCTTTTCCACATCGCTGACGATATTCTGTCCCGGCGCGTAGGGCACGGGGCGGCGCTTGAGCAGGGGTTTGAATAGGATCTCCAAAGCCATGATATGCGGGCAGATTTCGTATTTCTTGAAGCCGGCGCAACTGCAGGACCAACCATCGCGATCCAGGCTGATCATGTGGTTGCTGTTGGCGCCGTGGAACTCCACCGTCAGGTTGTTGAAAGTGGCGCGTTCCGGCTGGCTGGCATAATCGCCGGCTTTTTGAATTTTGTTGATCATGCTTGCGTCCATCTCGTTCCTTTCCGCAAAGAAATCCACGCCAAAAGAAGCAAAAAACGCGGGCTGTGGCTTTGGCTGTCACAGCGCGCGTCTTGGGGTGAATCTTATAAAAATTGGTCCTGATGCATCGTCGTCGTCCGGCTTGATGTTAACCCAAGTTTAGGTGAGAGTTAAGCAGAAGTCAAAGGGATAATCGATCTTTTTGAGCGATTCTGTGGATGTTGCACAAGACGTCTTCGACCTGGTCTTCTGGCCTGGAAATCAACGATGGCAGGCAGCGCTAGATGGCGCGGAGGCGGTGCCCTTTGGCCCGATATTGATACAGTGTCATCAGGGTATCGATACCTGTTGAAGTCTGATTTGGTGGCTCCGCCGCGTCGCTCATTTGCTTGTCCGGCGTGGAGCGGGCGTAGCCGGATTCAGACAGTTGATGCAAATGGCATAAATGGCGGAATCGACTTGACGCCGGAACAGCCGACTCTGTCCCAGAGAAGTCGATTCAGGCAACAGAATTGTGGCAAGCGAGGAAAGATTCGCGGCGCGGGACAAGGGATGTGATGCGCCTGCGCCGCGATGGGTTTCAGCCAAGTTGTTGGCTCGCTCTATTCTTCAGCTTCGAGCGCGGCGCGCTGTTCCTCGATCATCTCATCTGTGCAGTGCAAGGTGTCCAGGAAACCGGCCAGTTCCTCATGGCGTTCCTCGGCGTTGAGATCCGCGTATTCGGGTTTGACAAATTCTTCGCTGCTTTCGCCGTTTTCAAACACGAAGTCCGCCCGTTCCATCAGTTCGGCCGGGATCTCGATGCCGCCTGCAGCGATTGAATCCAGGTTGAGCGCGATGGTGACCGCAGTGTCGGCGTGGATGGCCGTGCGCTCGGGTTCCAATACGCCTTGCAGTTCAGCTACCAGCATGCGTCCGATTATCTGCCCTTCTTGATAGTAGGAGTAGAAGCCGGAAACGACATGAGCGCCAGTCGGCAGGTATGACATCGTCGAGGTGACGATCGGTATGCCGGATACGTTGGCGATTTCAACAATCGCGGGCAGGGATTCCGGGTAGCCTATCGAAACAAACATGTCGACGCCCTTGTCGATGAGCGTCTCGGCGCCCACTATGCCATCGCCGGCGGTGACCCAAGAGGCGGTTTCCACATCAATGCCGAGTTCCGCGGCGTAGCCTTTGATCCGCTCGACGCCGATTACGGTAGCCGACCGGGCCGGGGTGGCGAAGCTGCCGATTAAGTCAACATCCGGATCCAGTAGCGGCGCCAAGCCCACCATCTCCTCATACGATACCCGCGCGTGACTGCCGACTACGTTGCTCGGTTTCACGCAAGGCGCCTCGGCCACGCCGGCTGAGTAGGGCGCGGTCACAATGGCGAATATCACCAGCGGCGGCGGCTCTATCCCGCTTTCAAGCGATGCCTTGACGGCGGTGAGCGTTACATTGGTCGTCAGGGTGACTAGAATGTCGGCCCCTCGATCCAGCGCTTCTTCAACCATGATGTTGACCGTGGGCAGGTCAAAGCCCGCGTCGCGCCAGATGATGTCAAGATGCTCGCCCTCAAAGTCTTCGTTGAGCGCAAAGTCAGCGATCTCCGCCGAATCAACATATCCATGGTAAGCCAGCGTATCTAACAGACCCACAATCGTGCGACCGCGCAATGACTGGGCGCTTAGGGTCAAGACGGCAATGGTCGGCTTATCGTCGTCGGCGAGCGCCGTCGCCGGGACGAGCACAGCCGCGAGTAGAACTGCCGCAAGACATAATGCACTGACGAACTTCCGCTTCATGTGAGTCAACTCCTTGCTTCGATCAATAATTATTGGGCAATGCGGACATCTGTCTTGTCACGATGACAAACAACCTGTCCACAATCAGATTAGCATTGACTTTGTATACAAGTCAACAAAAAATGTATCTTTTGTGTCATTTAAGGTTGGTCTGTGTAGAAAAAGTGAACGGCGGGCAACACCGGCTGCGGCAGTCTTCAAACCGTGATGTTGCCCGGACCGTCAGCCGGCAACAGCCCCAGTATCAGCGACTCTACATAGATACAGTGTCGCCACGGTATCGATACGTCCGCGGCGGAGAGCGGCGCGTCAGTCATATCGAGCTTTGCGCCACGAATTACCGCGAGCGGCGTCGCTTCGTCGCGCTCGCCCATGACAATCTGGGCGCAAGCCGCCAGCGCATCAGCCAGGCCGATTTGCGTCACCGCCATGGGATTGCCGAAGAGGTCGCGTTTGCCGCGTTCATCGCGGATCGGCTGGAAGCCGGCCATGGCGATAGCAACGCCGGTCGTGCCATAGCGACCGGGCATCAGCCAACTGTCGGTGAGGACCACACCGATGCGGCAGCCGTACTGAATCTGCAAGGCCTGGCGGATTGATTCGGCGGTCGGGAAGGGATCGCGCGGGAGCAGAACCACTTTGCCGCTGGGGATATTGGAGCGGTCCAGGCCGGCATTTGGCGATATCACGCCGCCTTTTGCCGTGAGCAGAAAGCCGAGTTCGATCCCGCCGAAGATGTGATCGGCTTCGTCGATGACCAGTTGGGCGATCGCCGCGTCCATGTTGTAGCGCTGGGCCAACTGATCGGCGCGGGCGGATGGCCGGATATCGTCGAGACGGACTATCCGCCCGGCCGCGATGGAGGCATATTTGCTTGAAACCGCCAGGACATCGCCATCTTGCAGCGTCATATCGGCGGCGGAAAGGCTGCCGAAGATGGTGTCGATCAAGTCGAACGGCTGATCTTGGACGGGAGCGTTGAGCGGGGTAGCGCTAAGCGATTGTGGCATCAATGTGGCTTCCTGATTCGGCGAGAGTCACCGGGGGTCATCCTAGCATATTTGTCGCAGGCTGTCAGCAAAGAGGCTGACGGCCCATTATTGGGCGGCTGTCACACCGAGGAGGCGTATCCGATCCTGTTTTGTCTCGGCGATGGCGAGCAGTCGACCATCGGGGCTGAAGGCGATGGCGGCGGGCGCTGCTGAGAAGGTCGCATCGGGCGAATGAGGGCTTAGCGCATTAGCGAAACCGAGTTGCCCGGTCCCGCTACGTGTTTCCGCAGCCAGCGCCATAAGCGCTTCGGCGCCGGGGATGAACTGCGGGCGGAAGGCGATTCCGGAATACAGCGCGCCAGCCAGATGATGAATGCGCTGGTCGACGCCTTGTGTCGTGTGCAGTTGGTAGAGACTGTCGCCGCTGCTGTAGACGAAATCGCCGAGGTCAGTGGAAGGTGAGGTTAGGACGAAGCCCCCTCCGCGCATCGGGACCAGGGCTTTGCTAAACGCCAGGTCGCCGCTATCGCTATCGTAGACCCAGATCGCGGCGCGCCCGTCTCCGCTGGATTCGCCGCTGACGGCCAGCCAGCGGCCATGCCTGCTGAAGGCTGCCGCCGTCAACGGATAGGGAAAACGGTAGTGCAAAACGAGCTCGCTGGAAGCTGGAGCCGCGGCATCGAATTCCCAGAGCTTGAGCGTGCCGGCTTGCCGCGCAAGTCGGAGCGATTCTGCGCCGCTGATGGCGGCCAGCTTGTCGCCCGTCCTGTTCCATGCCAACTGGCGTATAGGGCCGGCTTGCTCGCCTAACTCATGGGTTTGCCCGGAGCGCCGATCAGCCCTCAACTCGAAAAGCGTGACGCGGCCATCTTTGTCGCCCGCAGCCAACCAATTCTCATCCGGGCTGAAAGCGATGGCGCTGACTGCCGAAGGCAATGAAAGGTCCAGAGGAATCGAGGCGAAATCTGGCGGTCTGAAGAGCGCGATTTCGCCCTGCTCGGTAAGTGCCGCCAGGGCGGATTGCTTTGGCGACCAGGCGACGGCGATTGGCGCAGGCAGTTGCAGAACTGCCACAGTATTAAGGGTGTCGAGGTTGGCGCTGTGGATCAGGCGCTTCGACGCCGGCTGAGCCGTCTCGGATAGCGTGGGATCGTCGCGGTCGCGGGTGGTTGCGCCGCCGGCAACCGGCTCGAGGTAGTAGTGGTAAGCGTTGAAGTCGCTCTCGACCGTCCAGCCGACCTTCCCGTCAAATTCGACCTGCCACCAAACCCAGGGACCATTGCAGGCCGGTCCATCAAGCACGGCGTCGATGACGCGGCCGGGCGGGATCTCGCCGATCTGCTCGGTCAGATAATCGGGTTCGGCGCGCAGGCGATTGGCCAGAGTCGCCGAGGCGACGCGCGCGTTCCATTCGCCAATGCCGATCCGCGGCTGCAAGAGGCCGGCATAGGCGGGCGGACAGAAGTGGATCGTGCCGCTGGCGACATGAGCTGGATCCAGCGGCGGCAGGCTCTCGCAAGTCCCAGCGAGTTCAAGCACGCTGCGGCTGACCCAACCGGCGCGGTAAAAGAGCCAGTCCCCATTGGCGTTCCGGCCCAGGACGGCCTGCTGCTCATGGGCGAGCAGGCGGGTCACTTGATTGCCAGCAGGTGCCTCCCGCACATTGACGAAGTCGCCGAGCGGGCGCATGAAACAGCCGGTGGCGCCGCCGACCGCCGGATTGACGAGCGGGATGTTGTAGCAGGCGCCCGTCAGTTGAAGTCCCTCCGCCCTGACCCAGCCGTCGGTCAGCTGATACCAATCCAGCGCAGCGGTGCGGCCGATAACAGGCCCGGATTCCACACGTTTGATCGCGCCTCCGTTCTCGTCGCGGCTCCCGTAAACGAGAATGTCAGTTCCACTAACCCGGCAGATATCGTCGCTGGCTCGGCGTCGGCTGGATGCGCCGCTGCCGTCAGCCGGGCAGCCGAGCGCGAAATCCGGGTGGATGATGCCGGAGTCGGCGCGGCAAATATCGATGTGGTCCGGCGCGCCATCGCGGTCCGCGTCCTTGAGGATGGTACAGCCTTCAGTCGCAGCGGCCCCCGCTTGATCCGGACAGTGGTCGAGGCGATCGAGACTGCCATCGCCATCGCGATCGGCGGACGACGTTTGTGGGCAGCCCCGGAGTTCTGACACGGTTACACCGGCGATCTGCGGGCAGTCATCCCGGGAATCAGCGAGCCCGTCGCCATCGCTGTCGGCACTGTCACGCGCGACCGGCTGCACGCCTCGGCCCAGATTGGGATAGCGCTGGTCGCAGGCTTGAACCAGGCTGCCATCGGCGGAAATGTGTACGGCGTAGGCGCCGTCAGTCAATGGGAATTCAAACCGGTAGGCCTCGATGGGATCGGGCAGCGGGAGGCCGGAAATGAGCCCGCAGCCCAGCGCAGTGGTGTTGACTGCCATTTGCCCCCTCGGAGTGGCTTCGGTCGCCTTCGGGAGTTGGGGCGCGATAGCTCGTCGGACAGCCTCGATCAGATCAGGCGTTTGACCGGCGACAGCAGCCAGGCTGCCGCAGGCCAAGTTGAGTGCGATTAGAATGGCGGATATGCGCAAGATATTAGCCTCTGACGCGCTTCACGTTACCCCCGACATTGTAACCGAATGCCGCCATTATGGACTCGGAGAGAAAAACCCTGTCAGAGGGACGTGAAAACTGGTACATTGCCGGCTTACATCATCGCTTGGCTTCATCTCGTCGGACTGGACATGCCGCAACTGTCTGAACTGTACAGAATTGATAACTTCATAGACACCTTTGCGCTGGGGCATTACGCGCGGGTGCTGGCCGCGGCGGATTTGAGGAGCGGCAACACGGTCGCCTTCAAGGTGATGCGCCCGGAGCACTTGGACAGCAACGGCGACATGCGCTGGGAATACCGCGCATTTGGCAATGAGGCGGAGATTCTGGCGCGCCTCCGGCATAGCCCGAATATCGTCAAATTCTATGATTTCGGCTTCATCTCCGACCGCGAGGAAGCGCCGCGCAACGGCGAGATCATATCATATCAGAGTGATGTACGCGGCTTTCTGGAGGCGCTTTCGCGCTATGCCGCGGCCGGCTGGCGCCCCTACCTGACCATGGAGAATCTGCCGCGCAGCCACAGCCTCTTCTATTTGATGAAACCAAACAGTCCCAACAGTCGCTGGCGCTTGCCGAGCGAAGAGGGGCTGGCGCTCGCGCTGCAATTCAGCTCCCTTTTGAGCCTGGCGCATGGCATGCAGATTGTCTATCTGGATCACAAGTTGGAGCATGTTTACTGGGATGGTGTTCACCTTAAAGTGATCGACTTCAACAGCTCGCGCCGATTGGAGAACGACCGGAGGCAATCGCCGCAGCAATACACGAAAGATGTGCACAATATGTGCGTCGGCGTTTTGTATTCGCTATTCACTGGCATGTCGCCGCAGAAGACATCTTTGCGGCCGCAACCGAGCAGCCGTGAGGCGGTCGAGGCGCGTTATACCGATATCGACAACCTCGATTTTTCCATGGAGCCCAGCTTGAGCGAGGGCATCGCCGAACTGCTGCAGCGCGGCGCGGCGGAGAATATAACGACAGTGCAGGAGTTTATCAACGGCTTGCAGCGGGTGGCGACGCAGCATGGCTGGCAGTTCTCCGATTATTTGACCAGCCCGGCCAGCAGCCAGGCCCGCGAGCAGATGCGGGCCGGTTTGCAGCGGCTGCGACAGGGGCAGGAGCATGTGCGCGAGGCGCGCGACCTGTTCCGCGAGGCGCTGATTCAAGACGGGATCAGCCGGGACCTGGAAGATGAGCTGCGGCGGCTGGTGGTCGTCTTGAATGAGATGCTGAATAACCGCGTTGTGCCTTAGCAAATGTCTCTTTCACCACAGGGGCACAAAGGGCACAGAGATCACAGCGCGCCCAAGTTTATGTATCATCGCAAACCGATTGTGCCGTTCAGGATAAAGTCTGGTCTGCTGACCTCTGGCTGCGCGGCCAAAATCCGCCGCACGTTCTCATGCATCTTCGCTGGCAGCGGAATGACGTTGCCGCGATCCCCGTCCCGCGCGAAGATCGTCCCCGCTTGCGCATCGGTCTCGAAGGCGCGCTGCGCCGCCGACAGCTCCCGGTCCGGCAAGCCCATCATCCGCAACACTTCCAAAAAGACCGCATCGCGATTCTCCCCCAGGTCCTCGTAGCGGAGCGCTGCGATGTCCGCGCCGCGTTCGCGCAGTTCCAGGTAGCGCCCCAACATATAGAGCCAGCCCAGCGCGCGGCCTTCCAGGCTGAAGTATGACCTGATGTCGGGTGGCGCTAAGACTTCGAATTCGGCGGCGGGACACTGGTAGTAGTCCGCTTGCTGGTCGATGATTTGCGCGCGGTTGTAGCGTGTGGGGCGGTCGCCGCGATTCACGCGCAGACGATGAAAGGAAGCCAGCCAATCGATGACGTTGCGAGTCATGAAGATGTGTTTGGATTGTGGCAGCGCGTCGACATAAAGCGGCATTATGCCAGCGGCCTGATTGCGGAACTTGATCACGATGTGGGAATTGTCCTGCCTGATCGCCGGGCGACAGAGCCAGGCGACGCAAGCGCGCAGCAATTGGTGCTGCTCGAGGACGGGCGCGTCGCGTCGACTGATGAAGCTGGATAGCGCGTCGGGCTCGGAGAATGCCGTCACGCCGTCGATTTCGCTCAGCGCGCGGCAAAGGACGGTCGAGCCGCAACGCCCGATATTGTGCAGGCAGAGCAGGCCGCGCGGCGCTGGGATGCCTTCAGCGCGGCGCAGGAAGTCAGCAAAGGGCAAGGCGACGAGATATTCGGCTTGGTCGAACTGCGCTTGATAGAAAAAGGGCGCCCGTGACAGATCGACATCGGCGGGCAGCGCGGTGAAGATTGCCAACTGACGCTTGTGATCGAGGCAGTACAACGTGTAACGCGGATCATCCAGCAAGCTCTCGGCATCCACCGTCCCTCCGCTGGTCCACTCAAAGTCGGCCGGGGATGCGATGATGCCGGGATGTTCGCGGTGACGGCTTCGGATTTCGAATTTGCTCGCGCTCAAGGTTTTTCTCCTGCCTGTTTTTGCCGATACAAGCGCGCCTCGCTCAGCACAAAATCGACGGCGCCAGCGATGCTGGGGTTGGCGGCGGTATCAGGGGGCATGGCCTGTATAAACGCTGAGGCGATTCTGGGCTCAGCTTGAAAGGCGATTGTCACTTGGCCGACCTGTCCGGCGTGGAGGGCTTGCAGGCGCAAAACATTGTCCTCAAGACGGGTTGATTCGGCCGGCTCGAGCAAGACCTGCAGGGCGGCGGCGCGGTCGACCGGGCTGAGAGCGACGACAATCTCTTGCTCAGCGCGCGGCGACAAAGCGCATCGCCAGTGACGCCCTCTATCGACGAGAGCCAGTGTGACCTGCGCAGCCAGCAAGTTGCGAGTCTCGGCGTCCAGCGTGCCCTGCACATTTGCGGCGTGGTAGCCCATGCCATCGAGCGCGATCAGGGTCGAGCGATTTGCGGTCGCGCGGCAATGCCAGACCGATGCGCTGCATGAGCCGCCGAGGTCGAGAAGCAAGGTCTTGGGCGCGCCTGCTGGGATCAGGCGCTGCAGGAAGGTATACAGCCGGGGCAGCAGCGCCAGGTCGCCGGCGATATTGGCGCTGTAGAGCAGGGTAAGGCTCAGCGGTGCGTCCATTCCGCCCGCCGCTTTTCGATGAAGGCGCGCATGCCTTCGACCTTGTCTTCCGAGCCGAAGGCGATCAAGAAGTTGCGCCGTTCCTGTGCCAGGCCTTCCTTCAGCGAAGTTTCATAGGCTGCATTGATTGCTTCCTTGGTGAGACGGATGGCAACCTGGGAGCGGCGCGCGACCTTCTGCGCGATCCCAATGGCGACATCCATGTATTCGTCCAGCGGCGCCACGCGATTGACAAGGCCATACTGCAGCGCCTCTTGCGCGCTGAGCTTTCGATCGGTCAGCATGATTTCCATGGCCAGCGCTTTACCGACGGCGCGGGTCAGGCGTTGGGTGCCGCCGGCGCCCGGGATGATGCCGACGTTAATCTCCGGCTGGCCGAAGATCGCTGTCTCCGAAGCGACGATCATGTCGCAGCTCATGGCGACTTCGCAGCCGCCGCCCAAGACATAGCCGGACACCGCGGCGATGATCGGCTTGCTTATACTTTGGATATCGAAGCGATCGACAAGCGAGCGCGACATCATCATATCGATCTGGGTTTTGCCGTCCATTTCCTTGATGTCGGCGCCGGCCGCAAAGGCCTGGTCATTCCCGGTGAGGATCATCGCGCCGATGCTCGCGTCGCTATTGAAGGCGGACATGGACTGCATAACTTCGTCCATTAGCGCCGAGTTCAGGGCGTTCAGCGTTTTGGGCCGATTGAGCCGCACCCGGCCGACGCCATCCGCCGGCTGATCCACCAGGATGTTTTCGTAGGGCATAGCTGCGTTTCCTCTTTTCCGATAGGCCAGAAATCGGTTCAATGGTAGCACACACTCGCGAGCCAAGTGAAGCGCCCCGATAATTGCGCGCGCCGTCAGTCGCCGAGGAAATTAAGGATTCGCTCCACCGCCACTGCCGCATGGATTCCGATGTCCTGCCAATCCTGCCTCGGCGCATCCGCCCCCGCCACACCGCGACTGCCAACATTGAAGGGAATCCGGACGACCATGCTGTCCTTCGTGTAAGGCGCGTAGCGCTGCGGATCGGTCGGTCCCATTAGCATGACGGTTTTGGCGCCGCTGGCCGCCGCCAGGTGCGTCAAGCCGGTGTCGTTGCCGATGTAAACCAGCGCTTCCGCCGCCAGCGCACCGATCTCCTGGAACGTCAGCCGATCTACCCAGCTGACCCAGGGTACACTGAGCCGCGCCTCCACTTCAGCGACCAGGTCGGCGTCGCCCGGCCCTCCCAGCAGAATGACGCCCGCGCCTTTTCGCTCCGCGACTCGGTTGAGCGTTTCTGCCAACTGCGGCAGCGGAAAGCGTTTGGCTTCGTAGCGCGCGCCCGGATTGACGCCGCCACCCGGATGAGCAACGATTAAGGGCGAGTCGATGTTGTTCTCTTTCAGATATGCGCGAACCGCCGTTGAGACCGCGTCCGTTACCGGGAGATTGGCAAAGGCGCGCAGTTCGCGGCTGGCGACCGCGTTAACGACCTTCAGATAGATTTCGCTCTCGTGTTCGGGTACATCAGGGTCGATCTCTACGCGCAGATTGTAGCCGAAACCGCGACCGCCGCTGTCTAGTCCGGCGCGCAAGGGTATTCCCGCCAGCCAGACCGCCAGGCTCATCAAAGGCGAGCGCACCAGCGAGACGGCGCAATCGAAGTTGCTGGCGCGCAATTGGCGCAGGAAATGCCAGAAACTGACCGGCGAACATAGCGGCATGTCTGCCTGTGTTATGACGAGATCGTCGATCGCGGGGTGATGGGCGATCGCCGGCGCGGACCAGGGACCGACCGCCCAACTGATATGAGCATCTGGGAAGGCTTCGCGCAACGCCGAAAGCGCCGCCGTCGCCATCACGACATCGCCAATGCAACAGGGCCTGATCAGCGCGATCCGCTTAGGCGTGAACTTGCCACGTCTTGTCGGGAGTATCCGGGAAAGCAGTTGATAAACCATGTCCGTCGACTAATGACCAATAGCGCCAATCGGGAAACTGTAATGCAGACCTCGGCTACTTTATAGTCCAATCTGATGGCCAGCGTGCAGGTCTTGCAAGAAATCCCAAATGAATTCTGGCCTGCTGCTTGACAAGACTTTTAAGCATGTTAAGATTACATTAAGGGAATATAAAATCTCATAACATGCCATGAACATCTTACACGCGTTCACATACATGTTCAGAGATCGGCACGGCATAATCAAGCTCGGCGAGGCTGCGGTCTTTGCGCTGCTCGTGTCCGTGCCTGTTATGGGCTTGATCTGCCTCTGCGCGCTACTGGGCTATTTGGCGGAGATCATCCACAACGTCAGCAACGACTATCCGCGCCCTCTGCCGGAGTGGGATCATATCGGCGAAGACATCAGCAAGGGCTTCCCGGTTTTGGCCGCTCTCGTCGTATACCATCTGCCGCTGCTGCTGGCGCTGGCATTCTTGTACGCTTTTCGCGGGGTCATCGCTGTTAACCTCTTCGGCGGGATAACTTTCGCCGGTATCGTGACCGGCCTGGCGCCGTTGCTGCTGCTCTATTTGGCCTTCGCCTGGTCGCTGTTCGCGATCGCCCTGGCGCGCTATGCCGAGACCTGGGAGTCGGAATACTTCTATCAATTCAATTCTATGCTGCGAACCTTGCAGACGAATAGCGCGCTCGCAATTCAATGGCTTATCGCATCGCTTGCGGCGAGCATCGTACTCCTGCTGTTGCTGCCGGTTCTGCTCTTGGGCGCCTTCCTCTTCATTCCGGTACAGGGCTTCATCTTGGGCAGGTACGCCTTCCAGTTGCGCAGGGCGCGGCGGGCATATGCCGGGACTGCCGAAAACGAACCATATGCGCTGGCGCTGGCTTATCCGCAGCCGGAGGCTCATGCGCCTTTGAGGAGCGGTGAAAGTGTTTGATCCGCCGCTCTCGGGCGGACAGGAAATCCTACTCCTCCATCTCCTAAGGCATCGTCCTTCTGATCGTATGAGCGCGTCCGCTTACGCTTCTGTGAAGGGAGTTGCCGATACGGCGGATCCAGATGTGCTTGCGATCCCGATCCCCGCATTTTCGGGGTATTTGCCGCCGGAATCCTTTGTAGACACTAGCTTCAGCGTCTATAATCATCTTTAGACGGCGCGCGGTCGACGTCTGGCGAGCCCGACATATCAAGTTCCTTGCTGACGAGGGTGCGGGGGGCTTTCCTAGTAGGCGTAATATTTAGATGATTTCTTGTTTAACCTAATCTGAACTCAAGACCATCGCCAATCAGCCGTCGATACGGAAGGGATACAGATCAGGCTAAGCACGGGAGAAGAGGAGTCCATGAACTCAATGCTCTTATGCCGAATCATTGGCCTGGTCGTATTTTCCTTTATCGGCGCTCGTTTGGGCGCGGCGCTGGCTCATCTCACCGACTTCAGCGTCGATGAAGTATCTTTGATATTCTTTGGGCTGGGCGCACTGGTCGGCCTGATCGCGACGCCCTGGATCACGGTTTTGCCCCTGCGCACCTGGCGCCGCGCCGCCAATGAAATGACCGTGCCGCGGCTGATATTGGCGATCTTTGGTGGCTTGGTCGGTTTGACGATCGCCCTGATGCTCGCCTTCCCGCTGTCGCTCCTGGGCGATCCGGTCGGTCGCGTCTTGCCAGCGATTGTCTCGGTGGTCTGCGGTTACCTTGGCATGCACCTGTTCAATATCCGCTCGAGCGAAATCGTCGATTGGGTCAGCGAAAGACTCTTGGGGCGGCAGCGGCGCTTTCAGCCCTTCTCCTCGCGACAACTGCTTTTGGATACCAGCGTCTTGATCGACGGACGGATTGTGGAAATCGCCGAGACCGGCTTCATCGGCGGGACCCTGGTCATTCCGCGATTTGTGCTGGGCGAGTTGCACCGCGTCGCGGATTCATCCGATCCCTTGCGGCGCAATCGCGGGCGGCGCGGCTTGGCCAAGCTCAACGAATTGCAGCGCAATAACGATCTGCCGGTCAAGATTGTGGATGATGATCCGGAAAATTTCGGCGAGGTGGACGCCAAGCTGGTGGCGCTGTCGATTCAGCTTAATGCCTCCTTGGTGACCAACGACTTCAATCTCAATCAGGTGGCGGACGCGCAAGGCGTAGATGTGCTGAATATCAACGCGCTCGCCAATGCGGTGCGCTCGGTGTACATCCCGGGCGAGACATTCTATATCCGCATCATCCAGGCAGGGCGCGATCCAAATCAGGGCGTCGGCTACCTTGATGACGGCACCATGGTGGTGGTAGAAGCGGGCCAGAAATACATGGATCGCAAGGTCGGCGTGGAAGTCACCAAGCTGATCAATCGGCCCACCGGGCGCATGATCTTCGCCGTGCCTCAGGCGGAGGCGGGGCGTTAAGACTGATAATCGCACGTACGCTGTCTGTAAGGGCGCTCCATCGGATCGCCTATTCTGCTATGCACGGTATCCGCGGGCGACCCGGTACGTCGCCCCTACACCCCTTCGCACGCCTTTGATACGATTGCGCGACTGACTCAAATCTAGCCAAACCGAAAGAGAACGCGATGAGCGAAGCTGTCCAAGAACGCCTCACCGGCGCCGAAGATGTCGTATGGGACTTGTCCGTGTTTTACGCGGGCCTGGACGATCCGCAGATTGACGCGGACATTGAAAAACTGAAGGGGCTGGTCGACGAGTTTCAGGAACGCTGGCGCGGCGCCGTCTCGCGGATGAGCGCGGACGATTTCGTCGCCGCCTACAAAGCTTTGGAGACGATCTACGATTTGCGCGGGCGATTGGGCGCTTTCGCTTTCCTCAACTTCTCGACGGACACCGGCGATGCGGCCTTTCAGGCGGCGGTGGCGCGGATCGAAGAGCTCGAAGCGAGCTTGAGCCAGAAGTTGGTCTTCTTCGATCTGGAGTGGAACGCGCTGGGCGACGACGCGGCGGCCGCGATTCTCGC
>JAPOYU010000148.1 GCA_026706395.1 Chloroflexota bacterium | reverse complement strand
CATCGGGATTCGACGGGCTGGCGAGGATGATATGCGGGTCGTGCCCGTGCTCGTGATGGGGATCGGGCAGATAATCGGCGAAGAGGCCGCGGTTGCGCGCTTCCCAGGTTTCGCCGCCGTCCATGCTGACGTAGACCCCGCCGACGCTGATGCCGACGGTCAAGTGGCGGCTGTCCCGCGGGTCGACCTGGATGGCGACCGTGCCCGGATGATCGCGGCCGGCGCCGAACCAGTGCACATTGCTCGGGTGCTTCCAGAGCGTTTCGACCAGGTGGAAGGAATCGCCGCCGTCATCGCTGACGAAGAGGCCGCCCGGGTCGGTGCCGAGGTAGAGGCGCTTCGGTTCATCCGCGCCGCCGGGTTCGATCAACCAGATGTAGTTGGTCTTGGCCGGCACAGTGAAATCAGGCGGGACGGTATCGCCTTCGGGGTACTTGGGCGCTTCCACCTCTTCCCAACTGGCGCCGCCATCGCGCGAGCGGTGCAGCTTGCCGCCCCAGTGCCCATGATCCAGGCTGACCCAGATGGTGTCGCTGCGCGCATCGCGGAAGGCATAAACCACCGGGATGGCTTCAAAATGAGCCGATTCGACTTGCCAGTCAGAAGCGCCGTTACGGCTCATGATGAGCAGGCCCTTGCGGGTGCCGACGAGGAGTTTGTTTTGCATCTAACCCCTCCCCCGGCCCCTCCCCGACGCATCAGGGAGGGGTGACTCTACGATGTTGAACGTAATGTTTGAAGTCATCTTCACTTTCTTAGCCTCCAGAAAGTGCCTGTACGATGAAGATTTTGGTGTCGGCGGAGACGCTGTCGGAGAGGGCCCGCTTGTCGCGAAGGAGCTCGTCGCCGACGAAGATATTGACGTGTTTGCGCAGGGCGCCCTGCTCATCAATGATGTAGTCGCCCAGGCCGCGCCAGCGCTGGTCGACGGCGGCGACGATCTCGGCGACATCGGCGGCGTCGATCGTGCACTCGCAGAGGTCAGGGAAGAAACGTTTCAGGTTGGGGGTGAATTTCACCTGCGCCATGGTCTTGCTCCGTTCCTGGTTGGGCTTAGATTAGAACGGATGTGGGGCGAGCTTGTCAAGATTTTACCACCGAGTACACCGAGTTAAGGGAGGGCCCCGAGGGTTTGGCTTTTAGCCACAAAGTAATGTAGGTTCGAGGCGAGCCTATTTGCGTGGAACGGCTGACGAGCCTTTAACGCTGCGTTCGTATAGGTAATCGGCGTATTCCGTGTTCAAGATTTCGCGGCTGCGCGCTGAAGAATCCACCGGCTCGGGCGATGCCAGCCCGGCTGCTTTGGCGTTTCTGGCAAAGTCCGCGCCTGTCGCCCAGCGCTTCTGTTTGCTATCAGGCTTGTCCTCATACCGCGCGAGCATGTCCCGCAGCAGGTCGTTGATGTCGGCGTCATATTGCTTGGCGAGCGCTTTCAGACGCAGCGCGATATCTTCGGGGATGTCGATGGTCATGAGTCTGTCCTCCGCGTGGGGCGATTGTACCATTGAATGCATTGTGAGCGGTGATGGTATTTATTTACCACCGAGGTCACCGAGTTGAGATGAGGGAGCCGAGAATTTGGTTTTATACCACAAAGGCGCAAAGAAAATGTAGGGACGATCCGATGGGTCGCTCGCCAAATTAGGGCAACAGTTCCAGATAATCGCAGTGGCGCGGCTGGAATATGCTGAAATCGCGCCGGTCGAAGGTCGCGATTCGGGCGACATTCAGGCGTTCGGCGATTGCCATGATGCAGCAGTCGACTAGATCAAGCCTTGCATCTGCATATTGCTGACTGATCTCATACACTCTCGCCAAATCGCCCACCAGAACTGGCATCAGTCGGACAAATCGACTTTCGAAGAAGTCAAAGAAATTCAGACTATTGGCGTAGCCCAAGTTGCGCCGGAGCAAGAAGTTCACTTCAGGCAGCACAATATCAGGCACAAGCATCGCCTCGAAGTTTTGCTCCGCAAACTCATAGGCGCGCTGGTGACGGACTTCACTAACATCGTAGAGCGACCAGGAAGCTACTGTCGATAATGAGCGTCAACTGTCAATGCGGCTCTTGAGATAGTCGGCGAACTCAGTGTTCAGAATCTCACGGCTGCGCCCAGCGGTGTCGACCGGTTCAGCAGACGCCATGTTCAATTCCTTCGCATGACGCGCCATGTCCGCCAGGGTCGCCCACTGCTTTTCGTTATTCTCGCTATCGTTGGCATAGTGTCCCAGCATATCTCGCAGCAAGTCATTGATGTCGGCATCATTTTGCTCGGCGAGTTGTTTCAGGAGCAGCGCGATGTCTTCGGGGATGTCGATGGTCATGGGTCTGTCCTCCGCTTGGGGCGATTGTACCATTGAAACTGGGGAATTGAACGGGTTGGGGAGCTTTACCACCGAGGGTCGCGTAGACACTGACCTACGACACCGAGTTAAGCGCGGATGTCGAGGGGTTTGATTCGGAGCGCAAATACTTCTCTGTGCCCTCAACCAACTCGGCGCACTCGGTGGTTAATCCATTCCCCCCGCGCTACAATATCCCACCACTTTCACCTACCTCACGAGGACACCCCCATGACCGATTCCAAATTCGCCGGGCTGGCGGAATTCCGCTGCATCGGGCCCTTCCGCGGCGGGCGCGTCGTCGCTGTCGCCGGCG
>JAPOYU010000111.1 GCA_026706395.1 Chloroflexota bacterium | reverse complement strand
CAATGCCGAATGCCGGCGAGTAATCACGAAAGGCGATCTGCGCGCCATACATCGGCGCATAACGGAAGACGACCAGCCAAATCAGCGGCAATGCAAGCAAGACGTAAAGCTGCCAGTTGCGGCGGATGCGCAGCCACAACTTGGCGCGCTGTTCCTGATTGGGGAGGCGCAGCCGATACGGAAGCCGAACTTCCAGCGCGTCTGACGAGGACGGAAAATCTGATGTGGGTTCAACCTGCATAGTTTCTCGTTCTTGGATTGGACCTGAACGGCGACAGGACGGACGCGCAACAGGCGAAAGTATATCACGCGGGTGAAGGATTATCCATTGCTCGGCTTGGCGTCCTGTCAAATAGACGATATCCGGCGATCACGATGCAAACGCCTGTCACGCAGGCCAGCGCGCACAAGATGAAGAAGGCCCCGGCGCCCAAATTGTCGAATGTCCAGCCGAAAAACGCCCCGGTCAGCAGCAGCGAAATGCTGGGCATCGTCACCTGCAGCAGCGCCTGATTGGTGGCGGCGTTCCCGGGGTGGCTGATGGCGTTCACCAGCTGAAACGACGACAGATGGAAGCCGGGCCAAACCAGTCCACGGAAGACGAGCAGCAGCGCCAAAACCGGCAAGGTCTCCACCGCGCCCAGCGCGACCGTCCACAGCGCTATGCCCAATACGCTGATGATGTAAGCGACGCGAATGCGCATCTTTGGCAAGATCGCGTCCATCAGATAGAAGAAGGGAATCTCCACGACTCCCAATATCGCTGCCCAAAGTCCGATATCTGCCGACGGAATGCCCAAGTCTTTATTGAAATAGATGAAGATGAAGGCATAGGCGTTATACGTGCCCATTGAGATGAAAAACTGACTGGCGGCAAGCACATAGAAGCCGCGGTTTCGTGGCTGTTTGCTCTCGCCGGTGGCGCCGGGCGTCGCTTTCGGCTTGGGTGGAAAGACGGTTGCCATTTGGATGCTCAGCAAGGCGAACGCCGCCCCCACCCAAAACAGCAAGCCATAACCGCCGATGGCGAACAGTTGTCCCGCAATCAGGCTTCCGGTGGCAAATCCCATCGAAGCAAATGAACGTATCTGTCCCAGGACCGCTTTCCCGTTGCGTATCAGATGCGTTATCGTCAGTTGCATGGTCAGCGTCAGGCTCGGGCTTACGGTCACGCGAAACAGGACAACGGCGGCGATGATCAGCAGGTGCAGCTTGGAGGTGGCGAAAACGATGTTTGCCAGCGCAATGCCACAGAAGTAAATCATGAGCAATCGCCGGTGCAGCATGTGGCGGTCGGCTATTTGGTTGAGCAGCGGCGTCAGCACCAGCGACAGCATCGCGCCCGCGCTGCCCAACGTGCCGATCGCCGTGCCAGAGAAGTCGAGCTCCGTAAGATAGACATTGACGTAGGGCCAGGCAACGCCAACACCGGCCAAACTGAGGAATTGCAGAGCCATTAACCGGAGGGAACCAAAGTGATTCCGCAAGATGAGAAGTCTCGACAACGGTCCGCCTGCCCCGATCTGGGCCCTATAGCCTATTGAGAATTCCTATTATACGCATTGAGCTGCCGGAGTGGTACATATCTGCCGCCTCGCTGTGCGACGTGCGAATCTGCTTACCCCAACCAGCGACCACGATTCTAGTCTAATGAAACGGGAAATGAAGGCGCTGATTGATCAGACGCGCGCCGTCTGTTGATGCGCGTCAAAGAGGCGAAAGCCGGCCGCCACGATGCAGGCGCCAACAACGGCGGCCAGGGCGCACATGGCGTAAAATGCGCCGGCGCCAAGATGATCGTAGGCCCAGCCGTAAAGCGACCCGGTCAGCAGCAGCGCAAGCCCCGGCATTGTCACCTGCACGATCGCTTGGTTGGTGGCGACGTTTCGCGGATGGCTGACCGCGTTTATCAGCCGATAGGAAGACAGTTGATAAGCCGGCCAGAACAATCCACGGCAAATGAAGAGCAGAAACAGAGTGGGCAAATTGGGCACGATGCCAATGCCAAACATGGTCAGCGCCACGCCGATGATGCCAAATAAGTACGTGACGCGGAGGCGCACTTTCGGCAGCAAGGCATCCGTCAGATAATAGAAGGGGAACTCTACAAGGGCGAGAATCGCCGCCCATATGCCGATATCAGAAATGTTCACGCCCAGGTTCTGGCTGAGATGAATGAACAAAAAAGCGAAGGCATTGTGCGTGCACATTGCAACGAAGAATTGGCTGGCCGCCAATACATATATGCCGCGGTTGCGCGGCTGTCTAGGTCCCGGCTCGGCTTTCACTTTTTCTCGTGGCTTGGCCGGAAAGATAGTCGACAACTGGATGCTGAACAACGCTAATACCGCGCCGAGCGAAAAAGTCAGCGAATAACCGCCGAGCGCGAATACCTGCCCCGCCATTGCGCTTGCGCAAGCGAAACCCAGCGCGGAGAATGAGCGCAATTGCCCAAAAATCGCTTTGCCGCTACGGATCAACTGAGAGAGCGTCAGTTGCGCGCCCAACGCCATGCTCGGACCGACCGTGACCTTAGACAGCAAGACAGCTAAGATCACAAGCAGGTGATTCCGGCTCGAGGCAACAATCATGCATGACAGCGCGAACCCGCCCAAATAAATCATCAGCAGACGGCGATGGAGCATGAGGCGATCGGCGATTTGGTTAAGCAGCGGTGTGAGCGCCAGCGAGAGAATCGCGCCGAC
>JAPOYU010000128.1 GCA_026706395.1 Chloroflexota bacterium | reverse complement strand
CCCAAGCAGCTCCCAGCCATCCATGTCTTGCAGCAGCACATCCAGCAGGATGATGTCTGGCAGGGTCTCTTCCGCCAGCGCCAGCGAGCGCGCGGGATCGCTTTCGCACCGCAAGCCGTAGCGCGTATTGGCCATGTAACGCTGAAGGAGCTGGAGCGTATCGGGATTGTCCTCGATCGCCAGCACGGTGAATTGCGCGTCGGTCGGCAGCCTGAGGCGGAATTCACAAACTTGATCGCCGGCCGAATCCGCATCGTGATGAAGCTCTGCGCCCGAGAAACTGAGCAGCTCGCGCGCCAGGCCTAAGCGCTCCGCCCCCATCTCAGCCGCCGCCGCCATCAGCGCGCCATAGCCGCTGACGGATACCGACACATGCCGGTCGCCCGGCTGATGCTCGGCACGGACGACGAGCCGCCCCTCCGCCATCCAATCCAGCGCTACCGTTAGGATGTTCAAGAGCGCCTGCTTCGTTGGCGCCAGTTGCAGCGCCAGCTTTGGCAGGCCTTCGCTCGGCTCGTATTCCAGCTCAACCACTGATGACCGCAGCATCGGTTCGGCCGTATCCAGAGCCGATCGAATCAAGGCGTCGATCTCGACCGACTCGCGGGAGAAAGCGGCTTGTGACCAAGCCAGCTCGTCACCGAGCGCGAGCGGTCCCGGCGCGCTGGCTCTTTCGCCGCTTTCCAGCTTGTATTGCCGCCAGATCTTGTCCGCCAGCACAGCCAGCGCCTGTTTTTCCTGCCGGCGCAACTGGCGCACGCTCAAACCCAGATCCTTGCCGACCTCGAATTGCGTGAGTTGTTCCGTGAAGCGGCCGTAGAGGATATGATAATAGCGCCAGGATCTTGATTGAGCCGGCACGTCGTCGCCCGGGCGCAGCGATTCGATGGTTTCCAGCAAGAGACGCCGCAGGGCGACAATAGCGTCGGCGCGCGTCTCCAGGCCCAGGAGCGCCATCAGCCGGCTGTCGCGCAGGGCGGCCGGATCGTACAAGTGCGTCAGCGCCGCGCGCAGCTCGCTTTCCAAGGTAGCGCGGTCGATCTCCGTCACCATGTCCTGTTTATGTCCGCTTGATGTCCGCCGCTAGTCCAAAAATCAATTCGAAGGGCCGTCCATTACGATAATATCCAAAAGTGAAGCCAAGCGCTATTTCGCTGGCTTGGCGTAAATTATTTGGAGGGGAAGAAAGATGAAATGCAAAATTGTATTGCGCTTCGCTGCCTTAGTGTTGGTTTTCACCCTTTTGGGCACGGCGCTCGCGCAAGACGACATGGTGACGATCGTCTATTGGGACGAGCCTCAGAGCCCCGGGGCCGAGGTGGTCATCAATCAGATCATCGAGAATTTCGAGGCGGCCAACCCCGGCGTTGATGTCGTGCGCGAAGTGATCGGCTGGGAAGTTCTGCGCGATATCGCCAAGACCTCGATTGAGGCGGGCGAAGGTCCCGACATCATGTACTACG
Organism: Chloroflexota bacterium; assembly: GCA_026706395.1. Next base: position 1,261 of record JAPOYU010000128.1, on the reverse strand, counting down.
ATGCCGGTCCGGGCTATATGGGCATTTTGGCGACCGCCGGCCTGCTCTATCCGCTGGACGACGCCTACGAACAGTACGGTTGGGACGACCGTCTGGTGCCGACTTCGCGCGCTTTCACCACCTTCGACGGCAGCGTCTACGGCGTCGGTCACGAGCTTGAAGGCGGCGGCTTGTATTGGAACAAGACGATATTCGCCGAAGAAGGCTTGGAGCCGCCGGCGAACATGGACGAGCTGATGGCGCTCTGCGGCACCTTCCGCGACCGCGGCTATGATGTGCCGATGGCGGCCGGCTGGGCGGACATTAACGGCATGGCGCTGACGCACAACTGGTATCCGATCCTGCAAAACTGGGTGGGGCCGGACATGATCGCGGCGGCGATCTCGGGCGAGCATCCCTGGACCGATCCCGGCATCGTTGAAGCGATGAATGTCGTCGCCCGTGACATGGTCGACGCGGGCTGCTTCAGTGAAGATGCCGGCAGCCTGGGCTTCCTGGAAGGCAATATGCTCTTCTACTCAAGCCAGGCGCCGATGATGCAGATGAGCACCTGGGCGATGCAATTCCTGACCTTCCAGTACCTGATCGTCGATGACATCGGCTTCATGGCGTACCCGCCCTTCGAGGGCAAGCCGGGCGCCTTCAAGATGAGCCTGGGTGGCACCTGGGTCGTCATCGGGGACACCGAGCATCCGGAAGAGACGCTGGCGCTGCTGGATTATTTCGTATCGGAAGAGGCGCTGCCGCTTTGGATGGAAGCCAAGCTGCTGCCCGTTCTCAGCGGCATCGACTATAGCCAGTTTGACTTGCCGCCGGTCTACGCCGATTTCACCACCCTCGTCTCGAATTGGACGGGTCCGGTCGGCTACCACGTCGATATCCTGACGCCGGCGCACTTCACCACCGTGATGTGGGAAGGCTTGCCCGAGGTGGCGGCTGGCCGGCGGACGGCGGAGGAACATGCCGCCAATATGCAGGCCGAGATGGACAAAGCCATCGAAGAAGGCACCAATTTCGATATTACCGGATAACGGCAGATTTACGCGCGTAGGGGCAACCTATCAGGTCGCCCGCATCCTGTCTGGAATTGCAGCCATGGGGCGACTCGGTGAGTCGCCCTACAGATTCGCCGAGGGATAGAGGCAAATCCGTCCGCCCGTTGTCCGCTGGATGTCCGCCGCTAGTCCAAAAATCAATCCGAAGGCGCGTCCATTACGATAATATCCAAAAGTGAAGCCAAGCGCTATTTCGCTGGCTTGGC
>JAPOYU010000060.1 GCA_026706395.1 Chloroflexota bacterium | reverse complement strand
AAGAGTTACGGCGTGATGCAGCGAACCCTCAGGGACGTTACGCCCTGATGGCCGTAGAGGGCGACAAAGTCGCTGTGCTGACCGACATACAAGGCATGGAAGATCATCTCGGAGACATGGACTTTAAGGTGGCCGGCACCGTTGACGGCATCACCGCCTTGCAAATGGACATCAAGATCGCTGGCGTCACCCGCGCTATCATGCAGCAGGCGCTGGCGCAAGCAAAAGACGCGCGCCTGCAGATTCTGGACGTTATTAGCGCCGCCATGCCGCAACCGCGCGAGACCCTGAGCGACTTCGCGCCGCGCATGGAGTCCTTCAAAATCTCGGTCGACAAAATCGGCGCCGTTATCGGCCCGGGCGGCAAGAACGTCCGCGCTCTGCAAGATGAGCACAATGTCAAAGTCGATATTCAGGAAGACGGCCTGGTCTATGTCGCCGGCGAATCCGGCGCGGAGGTCAATAAGGCGCTGGAAAAGATACAAGCTATGGTAGAGGAACCTGAAATCGGCCAAATCTATACCGGCCGCGTTACGCGCACCGAGAACTACGGCGCGTTCGTCGAGTTCCTGCCCGGCACCGAGGGCATGGTCCACGTTTCCCAACTCGCTGACTATCACGTCAAGAGCGTGGATGAAGAGGTAAGCGTCGGCGACGAGATCATGGTGATGGTGATAAACATCGACGGCACCGGCCGCGTCCGCCTCAGCCGGCAAGCCGTGCTTGAAGGCTGGGATGCCGAAGAAGCGATGCGGCGGGATTCCGCTGGCGGGCGCCGTGGGGGCGATCGTCGTGGCGGTGGAGACCGGCGCGGACCAAGACGTGACGGCAATCGTCGTGGCGGAGACCGCCGCGGTGGCGGTAATCGCGAACGCCGCAACTGAGATGCGCGAGAACAGCTTGCCCTAACGCGCTGTGTCCCCACTGCAGTGCGGTTTTCTTTCCCGGTCGCGCGGTTTTGGGAGGTCTCACTATGCCGGACGCGCCAAATGACGCCATCGCCGAGACGGAGAATTATCTCGTCTGGGAAGTGCGCGAGCCCGATGATGAGATCACTTACCACGTTGAGCTAGGGGTGGTGACGCTGCATTTCTTTCGCGAAGAATGGGACGAATTCTTGCAGTTGATTAAGGTGGCAGCCAGCAACAGTTGATGGATGCGAGACGAGTCCAGCGACATTTTGTCGCCGTCATGGCGAAGCATCTGCCACCGAGCGCCTCGACGCTGTACCTGCTGGATCTCGATGGCTGCTCCGGCGAATTCCTGTCAGAATCGCGCGCTGACCTTCGAATCAGCCACGTGCCACCCGCAAGACTAAACGCTTCCGTCATCGGCTCCGATTCTGTAGACGCCATTGTTGGCTTCGATATCGAACTGACTGGTGACCTCCTGGGTCATCTGCTCACCGTCTTGCGACCGGGCGGAAGACTGATTGCCTTGCTGTCGCGTGGCTCCGTCAGCGAGCGCCATCCACGCCTCCTGCGCGACAATGGCTATGTGCGCATATTGGTAGAACCGGCTCTCGACGGCCTTGGCGTCCTGCTGCGCGGCGAAAAACCGCAGGCCACAGCCGACACGTTGGATCGCATTCAAGCTGTTGCGCAAGCCGACGCCGACGCTCTTGACCTCGCGACGTATCGCGGTCGCTACCTTCACCTGCTCATTCAGCAGCGGCCTAACAAGCCGGCTTGGATGCTTGCGCCGGCGGATGTGATTTGCTGGCGCGCCATCGGCATTGAGCGCGCTGGTTCGACTGTTCTGCTTGCGTTCAGCAGCTTGCCGAAAGCGGTTGGCTTCATGCAGCCGGGGGTACTCGCCGGTCTTATAACGGATGTCAACAAGGTCGGCAAATTCAGCCGCTCGACTGCAGATGATTGGGCTTGGGATATCGTCTTGAACCCAACGTTGGAATCCATCGCGAACGAGAATCTGACCACTGTCGAAATCGATCCGGCCACCGCCGAAGCGCCTGACGAATAGCGATCTGCCTGATGGCGCTTAGCCTGGACGATATCGATTTCCTGCAGACTGCACCCGCCGTCCGTGTCTTGACACGCTATGCCGATGCCGACCTTTCTGCGGCCAATACGCTGCCCATATTGACCGAACTTCGGAATTCACTGTCCATAGCGGAAGCCGCTGCTGTCTTGACGACCTTGCGCTTACGCGCGAAGGCGAAGACGAAGTTTCCGCAGTTTGCCGGGGACATGCTCTTTGCCGAATCCGGACTGCAACAAGCGAGCCATCCGCTGGTTCGCAGGTACCGCGCCGGGTTGATCGATTCCGATAATGTACTCGATCTCTGCTGTGGTATCGGCGCGGACAGCTTGGCGTTTGCCGCCGCCGGGTCTGATGTCCTCGGGCTTGATATCGACCCGGTGCGCATCGCAATCGCCCGCCACAATGCCGCCGCTATGGGACTGAAAGCTACTTTTCAGGTGGCGGATGTCCGCAGAGAAATCCCAACCGGATACGATTGTGTCTTCTTCGATCCAGGGCGCCGCGACGACGGGGGCCGGCGCATTCACCATGTCGAGCGGTATAAGCCACCGCTCTCGCTCGCGGCTGGTATCGAGGCGCGCGAAGTCATCGTGAAACTTTCGCCGGGCCTAGACTTGAAGCAGTTGGCAACTTATGGCGGACAGGTCGAATTCGTTTCAGCCAGCGGGCAATTGACCGAAGCGCTTCTCTGGCTGCACTTCCCCGAATCTCCGCCGAAAGCGACCTTGCTCACGGAGCGCGGCAACTTTCACTTGTGTCACCGGCATAGCGAGCCGGTTGAAATCACT
>JAPOYU010000122.1 GCA_026706395.1 Chloroflexota bacterium | reverse complement strand
TGCCATTTGCCGACGTAGCCGTTGCGGTATCCCGCCTGCGACAAGTAGTGGCTGTAGAGCGGTTGACCCGAGTCAAGATCGGCCTGGTTCCCGAAAAGCGACGCTTCGGTATTCATGATGATGCCGTGCGAGCTGGGATAGACGCCCGTCATCATGCTGCTGCGCGCCGGCGAACAGAGCGGGCAGACGGAATACGCGCGGTCGAAGCGAACGCCCTCCGAAGCGAAGCGTTCGTAGATCGGCCACTTGTAGTCGTATTCGCCTTCGCGATCGTGCCCGTAGAAGGCTTGATGATCGGTGATGATGAAGACGATATTGGGTTTTGAATTAGCCATGCCGTTCAGACGTCCTTTTCCAAATGTGAATGAACAATGTACTGCCTCATTTTAGTGAGCCGACGGTGATGCCTTCAATCAGGTTGCGCTGAAACATGATATAGACGATGATCACCGGTACCGCCGTGATGTTGATGCCGGCGAAAGACAGCGCGAAGTCGGTGAAGTATTCGTCCTGGAAGGCGGTCAAGCCCAGTGGCAGGGTTCGCTTGGCGTCTTCGTTGATCAGCAGCAGCGCCTGAAAGAATTCGTTCCAGGTGCCCATGAAGACGAAGATTCCCAGCGCCATCAGCGAAGGCTTGGATAGCGGCAGCAGAATGCGCCAATAGAATTGAAAACGGTTGCAGCCGTCCAGCGCGGCGGAATCTTCCAGCTCCTGCGGGAAGCCCTGGAAAAAAGCGCGCAGCATGAGAATGGCGAAGGGCAGGCTGCCGGCCACGTACACCAGGATCAAGCCGAAGCGGCTATTGGCCAGGTTCAGCTCATACATGAGCGAGAGCAGCGGACCCAGCTTTGCCGACAGCGGGAAGGCCATCCCGAAGAGAAAGACAAAGAACAACAATTGATTGCCGCGAAAGCGCATCTTGGCAAAAGCATAGGCAGCCAGCGAACTCAGAAACAGCACAATGGCGACGCTCGTCACCGTGATAAATATGCTGTTGAAAAAGTATTGATCGAAGCTGGCGCCGAACCAGGCGTCGATGTAATTCTGAAAGCGCCATTCACCCGGCAGGGCCAAGGGATTCTCGCGGATTTCCTTGTTCGATTTGAGCGCGCTGGCGAAGACCCAGATGATGGGAACCAGCGTGATTGCCGTCGCAAATAGGAGCACGAGGTAGAAGGGCAGGCCGCGCAGCCGGCGCTGAACGTTTCCGCTTAGGAACTCCATGAGCGCCATTCCATAAACTTGATGAATCCGGTCGAGAGGAAGACGACAACGACCGTGTTGACTGTCGCCGCCGCCGTCGCCCAGCCCATCTCGAAGTTGCCTATCATGCGGAATACATAGATATCGATGACATCGGAAGAATAAAAGGGTCCGCCGCCGGTAAGAATGTAGATGACGCCGAAGACGCCCATCGCCGTGAAAATCCGCAGCGTGATGACAAAAGTGAAAACGTCATAGAGGCAGGGGATCGTGATATAGAAGAGCTTCTGCCAGAAGTTGGCGCCGTCAACCCGCCCCGCGTCAAAAATATCGGTGGAGATATCCTGCAATCCAGCCAGAAAAATGACCATCGAGTAACCGAAGCTGGCCCAGGTATAGGCGATGAAGGTCGAGTAGAGCGCGATCTTGGGATTGCCCAGCCAGGATTGGGTAAAGGCGCCCAAGCCAACCAGCTCCAGCGTTGGGTTTAGCACACCGGCGAAGGGATGGTAGATCCACTTCCAGACGTAGGCGATCACCACGCCCGAGAAAATCGCGGGCAAGAAAAGCGCGGCGCGGAAGAACACGCGGCCCCGGCGTATTTCGTAGATGAATACGGCGAGAAACAATCCCATCGATACGGGAATGACCACTGCCAGCCCCAGGAAGATGAAATTGTGACCCAGCGCGTTCCAGAAGCGGTCGTCATTGAGGATGAAGGTGTAATGCTTAAAGCCGATGAACTCGGTGGTCGGCGACAACAGATCCCAGCGGAAAAAGCTCAAAAAGAAGGAGGCCAGCACTGGACCCAGGTTGAAGATAACGTAAATGATGACGGCGGGCAGAATGAATAGATAGGGCATCAGGTCAATGCGAAAGCGAGGACCTGATGCGCGCTTTCCCGCTGCGCTTAGCGTTTGCGCCATTGTCTGGTGTCCTTTCGGTTCAAGACAACTGCGCCCGCGAATAGGTGGGCATCATTAAGGAAACAGGCGCGACGACTGCGGCTTCAACCGTCGCGCCTGTTATTGTCTAGCTGCCCGGCTGGCCTAGTTCTCCGCCAGATAGGTGCTGTGGGTCTCCTGCATTTCGTCCAGGAGCTCTTCGGGGGTGAGCATGCCGCCGATCATGCCTTGTACGATCTGGTTCATATCGCCGAAGACCTTGGGCGGCAGATAAGTCACGGGCCAGAAGCCGATTTTATCGACATTGGCGGCCGTTTCCGATGCGATCTGATAGGTGAGCGGATCAATATCCTCGGGCACTTCGATGGAGAAAGCCGGCAGCACGGAGACTTCGCGCAGCGCCTGCACCGCTACCACTTCCGTAGTCAGCCAATCCACAACCTTGAACGCGGCATCCACATCCGCGTACTCGGCGACGATTATCGATCCGCCGATGCCGCCCAGCGTCTTGATGTCGGTAGCGGGATTGACCGCCGGCAGGTAGAAGAATCCAATCTCGAAATCGGGATCGGCTGATACCGATGCGTCGATGAACCAGGGACCGTTGAGCACCATGACGGTGATCTGTTGATAGAACAGGTCAAGCGACTGATCGTAGTCGATGCCCAGCGGCTCCGGATTGGCGTATCCG
>JAPOYU010000125.1 GCA_026706395.1 Chloroflexota bacterium | reverse complement strand
TCATTGACCAACTGGCGACGAAAGAGCAGGCGGAGCTGCTGGCGGCCGGCGCTTCCGAATAGCGTCGCCGACGCCGGGCCGGATTAGCAAGCCTCCTCGGTCTCAAGGTTCTGCATGTCTTTCATTTCAACTGAGTTCATCGTCTTTGTCACCATTGTCGTTGTGGTTTTTTTCCGCACGACGCAGCGTCTTCGCTGGCTGCTGCTGCTGCTGTCGAGCTATTACTTTTACGCCTTCTGGAATCCAAGTTATTTGCTTCTGATCATCTTTTCTACCTTGGTGGATTACCTCGTAGCTCTGGGGATATACCACAGCGACCGCGAAAGACGCGCGAGGCGGCGCATTTTGCTGGCGCTTAGCATTCTGGCGAATATCGGCGTCCTGTTTGTATTCAAGTACGCCAATCTATTTGCGCAAACGGCGGCGGATATCAGCGCCGCTTTGGGCGCGCCCATCCTGGTCCAATCGTTGGACGTTCTTCTGCCTGTGGGAATATCCTTTTACACGTTTCAATCCATGTCCTACACATTTGATGTTTACCGGGGACGCTTGCGGGCCGAGCGCAATCTGGGCGTCTTTGCCACGTATGTCGCCTTCTTTCCTCAGTTGGTCGCCGGTCCGATCGAGCGCGCCTCCAATATGCTGCCGCAATTCCGGCTCGAGCGCCGCTTTTGCCATGACCGCGTCGTCAGCGGTTTACGTCTGGTCTTATGGGGCGTGTTCAAAAAAGTAGTGGTTGCCGATCGTCTGGCGATTTACGTAAATGTGGTTTACGGAGACCTCGAGCGCTATACCGGGCTTAGTCTTATTTTCGCGACGGTGTTCTTCGCCTTCCAAATCTACTGCGATTTCAGCGCTTATTCGGATATTGCGATAGGCGTGGCGCGCGTCCTGGGATTCAATCTGATGGATAACTTCCGCCGTCCCTATCTGGCGCGCTCGCTTGGCGACTTCTGGCGCCGCTGGCATATCTCGCTTTCGACCTGGTTCCGAGACTATGTCTACATCAGCCTGGGCGGCAACCGCCTTGGTTTGCGCCGGCAGATTTTGAATCTGCTCATCGTCTTCGCAGTCAGCGGGCTCTGGCACGGCACCAATTGGACATTTGTCATTTGGGGCCTCTATAATGGCTTGTTGGTGGCGCTCCAGACCATGCTCGGCGCGCGTTGGCCGGCGGCTGATCTACCTGGTCCTGTCTCCGTTGCCGGACGGGTGCTGGTCACATTCACGCTGGTCACCTTCGGCTGGATCTTCTTCCGCGCTTCCAACCTCTGGGAAATCGGATATGTGCTTCAGCACCTCTTTGATTTCTCCCAGGGAGTTGCTCGCCTCACGATGCCCTTCGCGCCGGGCCTGCTTCCGCCGCGCGCAGAATTTGTCCTGTCCCTGCTCTTGATCGCTTTCATCGTTGCCACAGATGTCCTTGATGAGCGGGTCGATTTGATGTCATTCTTTTCCCGCCTCTCGCTTGCGCCGCGTTGGACGATCTATTATGTTCTGACCGCCTGCGTTTATGTTTCGCTGTTTTATAGCGCAGCCATTCAGGAATTCTTCTACTTCCAGTTTTAGAGCATCATGCGACGCATATTCCTCAAGCTCTGCCTGTTCTTCCTTCCCTTTTCCGCGCTTAACTTGATGTTGGCCGGTCTCGCCTGGCATTCGGGTGAAGCGATGCCTGTAGGCCGAATTGTCAAGCTGCAGCAGAATGAAGCGGGCGCGTTCTTTGGATCAGTAACGGAGTCACGCTACGGGGATTACAAGCTGGCTGCCTATCACCACCGTCAGCCTGAGATACTAATCTTGGGTAATTCCCTGACGCTAAACCTGCGCAGCGAATTCTTTACCAAGAGGCCCGGCGCTATATACAATGGCAGCGTTGGCGGCTGGCATTTGCCAAATATGCGAACCTTTTATCAGCGGTTGGAGAATCAGCCGGAGATTATCATCACACTCATTGATCTGAATTGGTTCCATGCAGACATCAAATCCGCGGCTGATGGGAATCCCTATAGCCCCGATACTGATTTCGACTTAAACCGTATACATTCAGCGACTGTAGAGATGGTTCACCGCCTCTTGAATGGTCGCCTGAGCTTATCTCTAATACTGCATCGACGTGATCCGCTAACTGGCCGGACGAGCTTGGGCTTGAGGGCGCTTGAACTTCACCATGGCTACCGGCTGGATGGAAGCAGGCAGCTTGGTCGCCTGGCCATCCGGCCCGATCATTGGACCAGGCTAGTGCAGGAAGAGCTCGACCACGTGGCGGCAGCGGGTGAAGTCTCATCGGCGAGCCGACCCGTTCATGAGCCAGCGTTTGCACTGCTGCAGGATTTCTTGCAGGGGGCCAAGGACGACGGCGCGTCTGTTTTCGGCGTAACAACGCCGCGGCATTTCGCCATTTTTGAGCGTATGAAGGAGCTCGGAATGGATCGTCAACTTGCCCCCATACGCGCGCGAGTGGAGGAGTTGTTCGCAGCCTTTGGCTTTGATTATCATTACTTTGGGGATATGAGAGCTTATGGCGCAAGCGCGAATGAGTGGTACGACGGACGCCACATGTCCGAATCCAATTCCCTGCGCATGATGTTGGTTCTTTTTGAACGCCACCAGAATGTCTTTGATCCATATACCGACCGAGAAGATGTTCGCCATTTGCTTGAGAGTTTCACCAATCCCATGGACATATTCCACGAATTGCCGCCAATATGACCCTGCGCGCTGAGCTGAATAGAGCCCGGCGGGCGCTGAGCCCATGGGGAAACGCCGATCTCGATGCGCAGACTTTGCTGGCTCATGTCCTCGGCGTCGATCGCAGT
>JAPOYU010000026.1 GCA_026706395.1 Chloroflexota bacterium | reverse complement strand
GTTCATGATCCACATCGCCATATTGATGAAGAGCAATTCGCCCAGACGCCCCTCATCCACCCAGGACTTGGCCAGGCGCGCCGCCGGCGTAAAGCGGTGGTTGAGGTTGATGCCATAACACAGTCCCGTCTCGCGACCCTTGGCCACCATCTCCTCGGCTTTGCAGATCTCATTTGAGATCGGCTTCTCGCCCAGGACGTGGCAACCCGCCTCCAGCGCCTGCATCGTCGGCAGGTAATGATCGCTGCTGTTCTCATAGCCGCCGGTCGTCACGCTGACCACATCCGGCGCCAATTCGCGCAGCATCCTCTCGGCATCATAAAAGGCGGGCGCGCCATGCAGCGCAGCCGCACTGTCCGCCCGCTCTTGGATAATGTCGCAGACGCCGACAAGTTCGGCGAGGTCGTCCTGCGCGTAAATCTTGGCATGTCGATTGCCGATCGGTCCCAAGCCGATGACGGCTACCCGCAAAGTCATATATGATAGTCGCCTTTCTAAACCAGTGCCGCCGACGACGTTTCCGGAATCTCGTAATTGTATTCGCGCATGGCTGGCTCAAAAAAGTCGAAATAATTGACGCCCTCGTCGCGCCGCCAGCGGTTGATCGTATCCTGCCGCAGGACGACGCGCGCCAGCGGAATGCCCAAGAATGCCTCAAGCCGTTCCAGCGTCTCATCCTGATTCAGCACAAAGTCTTCAAAGCGCACTTCAATCCAGCGCTTCGGCTTCGGCGTGGACTTGACCAGATCATACTGATACTTCCAGGAAATGGCGCGGCGCAGGCGTTCGTCATCAGTTTCCGGGTACTGGATGCCGAAGTCGCGCATATCGTCCGTTTTGTGCGAGCCGATGATGCAATCACGCGGATTACGAATCCAGAAGATGTAGTGCATGTTCGGGTACAGGCGCAAGATCCAGGGGAAAACCAGCGTGGTTTCCGGCACCTTCCAACCCTTCAGGGGGCGCGAATGGTTCAACACCGATTCCAGGTAGCGATTGAGATTTCTGATAAACACAGGCGGAATCTCGGTCTCGTGGGCGCGGCTGAAATCCCAGTTGAGGTCACCGTTCCATCTGACGTAGCGCGCGAAGATGCGGCAGGCATCGTACATGGAATGAGCCGGAACCAGATCGCCCGACGGGTTCAGCGTTTGCCCCATATAGACACCGGATGTGTAAAGCGTATGCGAGATCGTCCGCGTGCCGCTGTGACCGCGTCCGATGACTGTTATCACAGGGAGACCGCCTGTCCCGAATCCCAAGACTCGATCGCCGCTTCAATGATGCGCTGGACGTGCAGCCCATCGGCGCCCGAGGCGTCAATCTTCTCCGGCGCGACGCCTGCGAGATTTTGATCGACCCAGTGATTGATGCGGGTTTGGAATGTTTCGCCGAAGTGGCTCATGCCGCCGTAATTCTCGTGCCGTTCGAGCGTGCCCTCAAAGCGCGGATAATAGATGAGTTCTTCGCAAGCGTCGCGAAGGAAGAAACGCCCGTCCGAGCCGAAGACGTCGAGCGTCTCCAAGCCGTAACTGCCGCCGCCCATGCTGGTGTGGCCCCAGTTGCCGTCATAGCTACCGCGGAGATGCCCGATTATGCCATTCTCGTAGAGCAGGTTCACCTGTACATTCGACCAAATCGCCCGGCCCTTGCCTTTCTTGAAATTCGCATGTACCTGCGTCACATCCGATTGCGCGAAATAGCGCATGACATCGAGTGAATGCGGATGCAGCGCGCGCATGTGAAAATGCGGCGACGTCTCATTGGGATTGTTGATCCACATCGTCATGTCGATCATATTGACTTCGCCCAGGCGGCCGCGCAGCATCCATTCTTTCGCCAGCGCGGCGGCGGGCGTGAAGCGATGATTGAGGTTGATGCCGTAGCGCAGGTTCTTCTCCTTCGCCAGCGCCACCATCTCCTCGGCTTCGGCGACGCTGTTCGAGATCGGTTTCTCCCCGAGTACGGGATAACCGGCGTTCAGCAGTTGCATCGTCGGCGCGTAGTGATCGCCGCCATTCTCGACCCCCGCGGTCGTCACGCTGGCGGCGTCGAATTCTATTCCGCTGTTCAGTAGCTTCTCCACAGAGTAAAAGCCTTGGCAGCCGAAGGCTTCCGCCGCTTTGTCTGAGCGCTCCGGGATGATGTCGCAGACGGCGACAACTTCCGCCTCCGGATGATTGCTGTAGCAGCGGCCGTGATTGTTGCCGATGCCGCCCATGCCAACAATGGCTACGCGTAGGGTCATATGGTGTTTCTCCTTATCACATGCGGGCGACCCCCAGTGGATCGCCCCTACGGTTTTGCCAGATGCGGGCGATCGACCGCGTCGCCCTTACAATTTTGCTTCATGCGCGCCCTTCCCAAGCCGCTCCTGCATTCTTCGTTCCCCCTCCCTGATGCCTCGGGTCACGTAGACATAGACCTTCGGGAGGGGGCTAGGGGGTGGGGTTGGCGCTCCTAATCTTCTTTGCGCGATTCCGCTTGCAGGCGGATCGCCTCGTCCAGATCGCCGAGGTAGAGCGTATCGTATGCTTGCTGCGATGTTTTGAATGGCCCAACGCCTCCCTTGCCGTGCCAGTCGCCTTGCGTCAGCATCGGATTGGTGAAGCCGGTTTCGGCTTCGCGCTTGGCGATGAAAGCTTCCATCCGCGCTCGCAAATCCGCCACCACATCCGGTCGCTCGTCGGCGAGGTTGTTCTCCTCCTCCGGATCCTCGACCAGGTTATACAGCTCAACCGGCGGCTTGAAGTGGAAGTCCGGCTCGAGCGCGATCATCAGCTTCCAGCCCGGTGTGCGCCAGCCGTGCTTGCGCATCCAGGTG
>JAPOYU010000096.1 GCA_026706395.1 Chloroflexota bacterium | reverse complement strand
AGGACTGGCATCATCCGGACGGCTTCGGCAATACCTGGGATTTCAACGAAGACGAGCAGGATTTCGCCGATTACATCGACAACTACGTCAAGCCGCAGGTGCGGGAGATTCTGAGCAATTACGGACCGATCGCGATCATCTGGTTCGATACGCCGCGCATCATCGAGCGCCATCAGAGCCAGGAATTGCTGGAGCTGGTGCATGGTTTGCAGCCGGATTGCCTGGTATGCGGGCGGCTGGGCAACAAGCTGGGTGATTACGCCACGGCGCAGGACAACGCCATCCCGCCCGAGTTGCAAGCCGAGATCGACTGGGAGACGCCGGCGACCATCAACGACACTTGGGGCTTCAAGACGCATGACCACAACTGGAAGTCGACAAGTCAATTGATTCAAAACCTCGTGGAAATCGTCAGCAAGGGCGGGAATTACTTGCTGAATATCGGACCAGATGCCGAGGGCGCAATACTCGAGCCTAGCGTCGAACGCTTGAGGGCGATGGGCGCCTGGCTGGACGTGCATGGCGAAGCGATCTACGGAACCGAGCCGGGGCCGATCCAAGGGCTGGACGGGCGCCGCACGACGCAGAAGGGCGATGCGGTTTATCTGCATATCTTTGACTGGCCGGCGAATGGCCGTCTGGTTCTGCCGAAATTGGATGTACAGAGCGCTGGATGGCTGGATGCATCAGTGGCCGCGCCGCTTGCCGTGAATCATGAAGGCGACAGCACGGTGATCTTGGGTCCGGCCGCGGCGCCGAATGAGCATGTGACGGTGATTCGGTTGGAGAATTAACCCCCACCCTAAATCCCTTGCCGCCATCTCTATGGCGGGCATCCCAAAATGAGGGAGGGACTTTATCCGGATACAACTTAACACTAAGCTCCCCTTCCCTCTTTATGGGGGAAGGGGCCGGGGGATGGGGGGTTCGTCATAGCCCCGCCAGAATCTTCTCCGGCGTGAAGGGGATGTCGCGCAGGCGCAGGCCGACCGCGTCATGTATCGCGTTGGCGATGGCGGCGGGACTGGGATTCTGCGCCGCTTCGCCCGCGCCGAGGAAGGGAAAGCCGGGGCGATATACGATGACGGTCTCGATGGTTGGCGCGGCGCTGAAGGGCAGGATCGGATAGGTCTCCCAGTCTACGCTGGTGATGCCCTGCTTGCCAAAGGTCACAGCTTCATAGAGCGTCCAGCTCGCTGCCTGGACGAAGCCGCCTTCGAGTTGGTTGCTCAGCCCATCGGGATTGACGACCTGGCCGGCGTCGGCGGCGATAACCGCATGCTCCAAGTGAATCGCGCCGCTCTGCCGATCGACGCTTAGTTTGACGATGATGGCGCAATAGCACTGCAAGTTCTTGTATTGCGCCTGCGCCATGCCCCAGCCTTCATCCGTCGCTTTGACGTTGTCGCGCGCGCGCCAGTCGGCTTTGTTAGCGGCTGCTTCGAGGACAGCGCGAGCCCGTTCATCGCGCAGGTGACGCAGGCGGAAATCAAGCGGGTCGGCTTGGGCCGCCAGCGCCAACTCGTCCATGAAGGATTCGATGGCGAAGATGTTGGCGTAGGCGCCGAGACTGCGCAAGGCGGAGACACGGAGCGGGCTATCGGCGACGGCGTGACGGACAATGCGTTTCTGTGGGAAATCGTAGAGCGGATCGGCATTTCGATGCGCGCCCGAATGCGTGCCGCCCATTGGCCGCGGTTCTTGTGGAGCGAAAGGCCTTTCGATGTGCCAGGCAGCCAGGAGGCCGGATGTGTCCAAGCCGACGGCCGGGCGCGTCGAATGGGCGTAGCTCCAGACATCGTGATTCCAATCGATAATGTCACCAGTCTCTGACAGACTCGCTTGAAGCTGTAGCAGCATAGCCGAGCCGTAGGGTTCCCAGGCGTGCTCGTCCCAACGCGACCATTTGAGCGAAATCGGCACGCCGGGAAGTTCGCGCGCCACCAGCGCCGCATCGAGGGCGACATCATCCGCGCCATTATGGCCGTAGCAGCCGGCGCCCTCGCGGTGAATGACGCGGATTCGCGCTTCGTCGAGGTCCAGCACTTGCGCCAAGGCCCCGCGGAGTGTGAAGGCGGCTTGGCTATGTGACCAGACCGTGAGATGATCGTCTTGCCAAAGCGCCAGAGCAGCGGATGGACCCAGCGAGGCGTGCATCTGGAATGGCCGCGTATAGGTTGCGTGCTGAGTGAGTTGCGCCGCCTCGGGCGACTGCCTTTGCGGGATCGCTCCTGCAACGGCCGTGCCATCGACGATGAGATCGGACTGCTTCGGCTTACCTTGAAGGTCGCGATAGATGGCATCTGCCGGCGGCAAGTCACGGGTGATTGTCCAGCTGGCAGCAGCACGCGCCCTTTCGACGGCGGCGATCGCTTGCTCCTCGCGCTCGGCGACGACGGCGATGAACCCTCCGTCTTGAACGACCTGAACCACTCCGGGCATTGCCAGGACCTCTTCGCGGCGGAAGTTCAGAAGCTGGGCGTGATAACCAGGCGGTCGGAGGACGCGGGCGTGCAGCATACCCGGCGGAGACATGTCGTGGACGTAGCTTTCGCCACCGCTGACCTTGCTCAGGAGATCTATGCGCTTCGCCGCTTGCCCGACCAGATTATAGGCTGTGGGTGACTTCAAGGACGCATCAAGACGAACCATACGATTGAAGCGCTTGCCAGCGAGCAGTTCCCAGTAGTCCGCGCTCCGGCCGCTCAGGGGGTCGGTGACGACACCGTCTTTGACAAGCAGGTCCTGGGCGGTCGTCAGCGATTCCAGTTGCTCGAAGGCAAGGGCGAGGAGATGTTCCCGCGCGGTCGCGGCAGCGAATCGGACGGCAATGCCGCTGGTCTCGAGGGAGCGACTGCCGGTGGTGCCGCCTTCATCAGGGCTGCGTTCGGTATCGGCCATGACGACGCGAATACGATCCAGCGCGATGTCGAGCTCTTCAGCGGCGATCTGCGCCAGGGCGGTCGCAATGCCCTGCCCCAATTCGACCTTGCCGCTGAATAACGTGAGGCTGCGGTCGTGATTAAGTTCCAGCCAGTCGTCGATTTGCGGAAAGTCAGCGAGCGACGCTGACGACGTATCAGCAGCCGATACTACGACGAGATGTGGTCCTTCGACCACATGACAGATCGGCGCTTCAAGCTTGCCCGTCCGCAATTTGATGGCACGGCGGGCGCGATCGTAAACGCCACAGCGGCAAAGGTTCTTCGCCATCTCGGCGCGGATGTCGTCATCGGTCGGGTAGCGAAGGCGATTGAGCAAGCCTTGGGCGGCGATGATCATGCCGGCGGTGCAGAAGCCGCATTGCGCCGCTTGCTCTTCAAGGAAAGTCTCTTGCAAAGGGTGCAATTGATCGGCGTCAGCCAGGCCTTCCAGGGTGGTGATGTCCAAGCCGGCGACGTGCTCGACGGACAGTTGGCAGGATGGCACAGCGACGCCATCGACCAGGACCTTGCAGGCGCCGCAGAGTTCGGTCCCGCAGCCGTATTTGGCGCTTTTCAGGCCGAGGTCGTTACGCAGGGCATAGAGCAAAGGCGCAGCCGGATCAAGGTCGAGTTGATGCGACTGGCCGTTGACGTGGAGCGTGACCTGTTGGCTGGTCATCATATGCTGACTCCCGTTGCCGCGCTAAGAAAAAAGCCCGCCGGGCGGGCTCATAAGTGCGGAGAAGGTGGGATTCGAACCCACGTACGGTTTCCCGTATCCGCTTTCCAAGCGGACGCACTAGGCCTCTATGCGACTTCTCCATTGATCATTCTGATGCCTAGATTATAACAGTTGAGATCGCCGATTCCAAGTTGTAAACGGCGGGGGGATTTCTGCGCTGATGGGCAGAAGATGGTTGCCAAGGCATCGAGTTCAACTGCGAAAGATGGGCGTTGGCGTTGCCAGCAGCGGGATCACGTAGCGGGCGGATCGCTGGTCGGCTCGCAATTGAGTGTGGGGCTTGCCTACATTTTCGATGAAGCAGAGGATGCCATTGGTTATGGCGCGCGCCAGCAGGTCGGGATCATCTGTCAGGACATCTCGATCGGCGAGCATATAACCCATTTCGAGGATCGTCCCGGGCGTGAGCGGATGAATCTTTTGCCAGGCGTGGTATTGGGTCATGTCTTCCGTGATGTTGTGGCTGCGCGGCAGGGGCACTTGAGCGCCGAAGTTCTCGCCAATGCACTCGCGCAGGAAGGCGTCAGCGCCGAATTCGGGCCGCGCCTCAGATATGGCGACAATGAAACCTGTGACCAATTCGCCAAAGTCGTAACAGGTATTGGCATGAATCGAGACGAGCGCATCGGCGCGGTAATCGTTCAAGCGGGGATCATATTCATCAAGCAGTTCGACGGCATAATTCAGTGATTCAAGGCTGGCGACGACGCGGGTCGCCACCGCGAAGTTGATTTCGTATTCAGTGAGGAATGGATTGCCGTATTCGTCTTGGCAGATCGCGCCGGGATCACGGCCGCCCAATGCGCCTTTGCCGCGGTGGCCCGAGATAATACCGATGCGGCGCAGCCAATGAGGTGTGCGCGCCGGGCTGGGCTGCGCGGCCGCGGAACCGACTATTTGCTGGTCGCTGTCGAGCTGCAAGCCTTGTACAACCACGGGATTCACAAACTCTGGATTGATGAAGAACATTAACAATGTGGCGACCAAAGCGGTGCTCAATACGACAACGAACAGGGTGCCGAAGAATCCGCTTGCCATGCTGGACGGATGGGGACGGCGCAGTATGAGCCGGCGGCGTACACGCCGAATGTCGTGGCTTTCGGGAGCTGGCTCGAGGCTGATTTCTTCGTCGTCGGCGGAACCCGCCCGCCCGGTCGTCGAGTTGCCGCCCTCGGCAGACGCAGCCGGCTTCGAGACTGCCCTGGCCGCGGCCTGGCGCATCATGGCGACGAAAATAGCTGAAGCCGAAGGTTCCGGCTCCGGATTATTCAGGTGGTCGCTGCCGTTTTCCTCGGGCATGGTGTTGGCTTTCTCCGCGGCGCGCCAGGAAACAGCGCAACACCATTATAGAGGAATTTCCGATTAGGGCTCGCAAGCCAGGCGGTAAGATTCTCGCTCGGCGCAGCTGAGTTCACGAATATGGCGGTTTTCGCGAGCCCAATCGATCAGATCATCAGCGGTACGGGCGACATGCCAACGCCGCAGGGTCAAGTCTTCCGAAGCCGTTACAAGGAATGAGTCATCGGGACTCAGGACGGCTTCCAAGATCCAGCCGGTATGTTCAGAATAGCGGTTGAGTTCCTCGCCGCTTGGGATATCCCAGATACGCACAGTCGCATCGGAAGCGGTGGTGAAGAGCAACTGGTTATCGGATGATATGTCGATACCGAAAGTGAAACTGGTATGCCCGACGAATTGTCGGATTTCCTCGCCGGTTGCAGCGTCCCACATGCGGACGGTTTTATCCCAGGACGTGCTGATGATGAACTCCTTATTGGGCGATATCACCGCATAGTTGGTCAGCCAGGTATGCCCTTCAAATGTACGAAGCAGTTCGCCGCTCTCCACATCCCAAAGGCGGATGGTGGGGTCATTGCCGCCGAAGTCGCCGGCGGCGCTCACCATCAGCGAGCCGTCATCGCTGACGTCTATGCCGTTGACCGTAGCCTCGTGACCGAGGTATTCGCGGACGATATCGCCCGACTCAATGTCCCACAAGCGGATGATGCTGTCACTTGAGGCGGAGACGAACTGCGCGCCATTAGGCAAGACGTCGATCATGTTGACATTGGCATCGGGGATAGCGTAGCTGGCGACTTCTTCATTTGTGTCGAGGTCCCAGCGGCGGATCGTGCCGTCTCTGCTCCCGGTGAGCAGGTACTGTCCATCGAGCGTGAAGCGGACAGTCTCGACCATGTTGGCATGGCCGCGTAGGACTGCAAGCTGCTCGCCCGTCTCGGCATCGTATATGCGCGCGGTAGCGTCCATGTCGTCGAGATTGGCCGGCAGCGCCAAGGGGCCCGAACCAGAAGCGACGAGCGAACCATCGGGGCTGATATCCGCCGCGCGCGCCAGGTCGGTATGACCGGTGTAGATTTGCGACTGGGCGCGATTTTTGAGATCCCAGAGGAAGGCGGCGCCATCAGCCGGGTTATCGCCGCCATCGGGGAAGTTGCCGGCATTGCCCAAGCCAACAAGCATGTATTCGCCACTGGGCAGAAAGTCGATGTCATGCACGCGCTCGGCGAAACCTACAAAGCTGGTGACCAGCACGCCCTTTTCTATATCCCAGATCTTAATCGAGGCGTCGTTTGAGGCGGTCGCCAGCAGACTGCCGTCAGGGGAGAATTCGATATCGGGCATGACATCCCGGTGGGCGTAGAGCCGTAGCACTTCCTCGCCCGTAGCACTGTCATACAGACGCGCGGTGCCGCCCAGAGCCGCGCTCCAAGTTGTGCCGGCAATTGTCGAACCGTCCGGGCTGAACTCGACATCGCGGATGTAACCGACGCCGTCAGGCGGGATGGTCAAGACGTTTTCACCAGTGGCGACGTTCCACACTTGAATGGTGTTGTGTTCGGATGTGCGATCGCGCTCGGAGACGCCGATAGCGGACGAGGAACTCGCGATCAGTGTGCCGTCAGCGTTGAAGTCAAGCTTGATTACGTAGTCGATATGCTTTTGCAGCGTGTGCAACAGTTGACCCGAATTGACATCCCAAAGCCGGACCGTCGTGTCAGCGCTGGACGATGCCAGTGTATTCCCGTCGGGGCTAAACTCGACATCGGTAACCAGCGCTTCATGACCCTGCAGCCGGTAGCGCTCTTCGCCGCTGTCAAGCTCCCATAGGCCGACGGATTGGTCGGCCAGGCTGGCGGCGATCAATTGATCATCGCCGCTGATGGACAAGCCGGTGACGGGGCTGCCCGTTTCGATTTCGCGCAGCAACTCACCAGTGCTCGTGCTGACCAGGCGGATGACGCCTTCCGTGCCGGCGAAAGCGCCAACGGCGCCGGTGGAATTGGACTGGACTGTGAGGGTTGATTTCGAAGAACGGGCGAAGCGGAACCGCGGACCGGGAGCGTAAGTCGCCGAGCCGAGAATCCGCATCACTTCGGCTTCCGGCGGTTCGAAGACGTTTCGCGCTTCAATCGCCACTGGCAGCGCCAGGGCGGGGTCGTTCTCGCTGGCGGCGGTGCGCGCGTTTGCGGCGAGAGCCAGGCTCAAATTCTTACGCTCGTTAATCTCGGCGGCATGCATGGCTTCTACAGCGATCTCGCGCTGTTCATCGGCGCGGTCGCGTTCCGACTCGGCGATCACACGCTGCTCATCCGCTATTGATCGCTGCTCTTCGGCTTGATTCCGCTGGTCGAAAGCGAAGAGGCTCAAGATGACGGCGAGGACAGCGGCCACGCCGAAGATGCCGGCGGCGATACGCATGTTGCGCGCCTTCTGCCGCTCGAGCTCGCGTTCGCGTTCCTGGCGGGCGCGCTCGGCAGCGTCGCGTTTGTCGCGTTCGACGAGGCTTTCCGCCAAGAATTCCTTCTCCAGCTCATTGAGCCGGAGCGTAGTGGATTCCGCCCATTCTTCGAAGGACAGCAGGCGATTACCCTGCATGAGATAGCTTTTTTCCCGTTGGGCGTAGTCCCAATCGGTGGCGGCGTGCAGCAATTCGCGTTCGAGGCGAACGTCCTGACGGCTTTCGGTCAGCCATTCGCGCAGCCGTTCCCAGCGGCGAATCAGGGCCTCGTGCGCGACTTCGACGGTGGAACTGCGCGTCGTTTCATCGCGATCAAAAGTCAGCAGGCGGTAACGCCCGAACCGGTCGATCACTTCTTCGACCACTTCGCGATCTCCCAGAGTCAAAAGCTCCGACTGCAAGATGCGGCGGCGTGTATCTTCTTGGCCTTCGCCAAGGGTGACGAGGCGCAGGAACGTCTGTCGCGCCATATTCTGCCCCGCCTCATTGAAACGGCGGTAGACTTCTTCGGCGCGCTTCGCCAAAGCGCCCAGCGTGCCGCCGATGTCTTTGTAAGCGGCATTGGTCAGCAGCGCGCCTTCACGCCGCTCGAACAACTCCGTCAAAGCGTATTGCAGCAAAGGCAGAGCGCCGGGCTGTTCACGCACGTCGTCTATGATCGTTTCCACCAATCCTTCTTCCAGGACAGCGCCAACCCGGTAAGCGGGACCGCTGATCGTCTCCGCCAATTCTTCATCGTTGAGAGGCAGGACAAGCTCGGTCCGCGAGCGGATCAGTTCGCCGAAGCCCTGGTAGAGGAGCGGACGATCGTAGAAATCGGCGCGAAGGGTTGCGATGATGATGACCGGGCTGTCCTCGGCATTGACAGCGTTCAGGATCAGATCAAGAAAGTGCTGCCGGTCGGCCTCTTGTTCGACCTGCGTAAACAGCTCCTCAAATTGGTCGACCATCAGCAGCAGTTTGTTCTCTTTTGTCGGCAGCGCTTCGCCAACGCCGGCGGACAAGCCATCGGCATGTTCGCGCAAAGTGTCTTCCAGACCGGGCAATGGCGAGGACGAAACACTCAGGAGCGCCGCAGCGAGTTCTTCGATCGGGACCTCGCCCGGCACCATCTCGGCGTAATACCAGCGTTCTGAACCGGGAATGCCGCCGCCGCGCAGGGCTGGCAGGACGCCGGCCTTGACCAGGCTCGACTTGCCGCTGCCGCTGGGGCCGATCACGGCGAGGAAATTGTTTTCCACGACCGGCTCTTGCAAGCGAGCCAGGACACGTTCAATCATGGCGCTGCGCCCGAAGAAATCAGCCGCATCCGCTTGCTGGAAGGCGCGCAGACCCTTGTAGGGATTCTTGGTTTCGAGCAGTTCAAACTCGGCGAAGTCCAGCTCTTCCAGCTCAAGCTCCATGGTTGCGGCGCCCTGGCGCAGGGTCTGCTGGAATTCCCGCACCAACGCCATCGCGTCTGGGTAGCGTTCTTCCGGGTCTTTGGCGGTGGCGCGCTGAATGATTGCGTTGAATGCCGGCGGCAAGTTGAGCGCGTCGTGATCGATCATGGGCAAGGGTTCGTTGAGGTGCTTATAGACCAGCGTGGCCAAGGTTTCGTCGGCGAAGGGACGGCTGCCGGACAGCATCTCGTACAGCATAATGCCAAAAGCGTAGACATCACTTTGTGGCCCGGCTTCGTCGCCGCGTATCTGCTCGGGCGCGAGATAGGCCGGCGTGCCCACGAGTGAGCCATCGCTGTCCAGCGCCTCGCCGCCTAGTTCCTTGGCGATGCCAAAGTCGCTGAGGTAGGCATTGCCGTCCTCATCCAGCAGGATGTTATCGGCCTTGATGTCGCGGTGAACCACGCCATTGCGGTGAGCGAAGGTCAAGGCGGAACCTACCTGTTCCAAAACCTTGCTGGTCACATCAGTACCGAGGATGCCTTCCCGTTCCATGAGGTCGCGCAGGCTGCCGCCGCGCATATAGCGCATCACGATGTAAGCGCGGTCCGGCTCGCGCCAATAGTCGTATAGGGGCACGATATGAGGATGTTCCAAGCGAGCGACCACTTGCGCTTCGCTTTCGAAGCGGCGGATGAATTCGGGCGAGTTCGCGTATTTCGGCAGATAGATTTTGATCGCCACTTCCCGCAATACGGCATGCTGACGCGCGCGATAGACCTCGGCGAAACCCCCCCGGCCCAGCGGGTCGCCGAAGTCATATGATTTGATCGTCTGGCCAGTTAATTCAAATACTTCCATGAATGCCTCCATCGATGGCGCGGCAAAAGAACCGTAATATCTAGCAAGTATAACATATGAGCGTCCGAACTACCTTCAGCTAGGCCGAACGCTGCAACAGGAAAACGCCGTCTGCTGGCCGCAGCGAAATGATCAGGGCACAGACCGGTACCGGCAATCTCTAGCCGGTGCGCTCAACGCGCCGCGCAATTGCCTTTTTGGCCAGCCGTCTACCCGATGATACTGTCGCATCCGGCAATATGCAAAACGCAGTTGCGATACGCTACAGTTACCGTTGAAATGTATTACAGTTTGAACAGACTAATCGCGCGCTATTGAGCCAGTATTAGAGCGCAGCATAGGCCTTTCGTCAAAGAAGTAAGCGCCGGGAAAATCAGACGCGACCTCCTTTCTTTTGCGGACCAGGAATCGCTATTTAGGCGAAATACCGGAGTGCGGTGCAACTCATCCGGTTGCAGATGCAGATCTGCTAATGTGGAATGCCGCTGTTCGGTCGAATGACTGATGCGAGTTGACAGCCTAACCCGAGCCCAGCGGAACGCCATATAATGTCAATGCGTGATCCTCGGTCGAGACGGCAATCAGGGAGCCGTCGGGGCTGAAGCTGACATCCCGTACGGCGGCCCCGGTTTCGCGCGTGACAATGAGTTCTTGCGACTGGGTATTCCAGACGGAAATTATGCCCTCAGCGGCGCCGACCACCAGCATGGAGCCGTCCGAATTGAAACTGAGTGAGGTCAGGCCGGCGGTCGGAAGTTGATAACTGGCTATCTGCGCTCTCGGCATTTCGTCAAGCAGCAACAGATTATCGTTTACGCGCGACAAGCCTATCGCGAGCAATTGACCGTCCGGGCTGTATTCAAGCGCTGTCACCGGCGCGTCAAGGTCGCGGATACTCAAGCCGACACCGTTGTTGGCGTCCCAGAAACGTACCGTGCCATCATCAGCGCCCGAAGCGATCACCGCGCCATCTGGGCTGAAGGCGATTGCGCGTATCAGTCCTTGATGGCCGGCGAGTACGGCTTGCTGCGCGACAGTAGGCAGGTCCCAGACGATGGCAGCGAAGTTCCGGTCAACTTCGACATGCGTATAGGCGATGGGACCGGCACTCGCCATGCGATTGCCGTCAGCGCTGAAGCCAAGAGCGGATACTGCGCCGCCATGCGCGTTAAGAAACAGCAATTCGGTCCTCGTTAGCTCGCCGTTGCTTTCAAAGCGCCAGAGGTGAAGCCTGCCGCTGATACCGCCGAAGGCTACCTCTGAGCGATTGGGGCGAAAGGCCAGCGTCGAAATTCCGGCGTCATATTCCAGCAACTGCGGCGTCATTGGCTGGCTGCGCAGGTCGTAGAGCCAGATGCTGTCCGACCCGCGGGCGCCGGGCAAGGCGATGAAGACGCTGTCGGAGGACCAAACATGCTGAGGCTGGAAATTGCCTTCAACGCGAGATAGTTCACCCAGCCAGTTGACCAGATTCGTATTGAGAATCTCGCGGCTGGGCAGCGATATCGGGCGTTTTGGCCGGAGGAAAGTTGTACCGTCTCCCGCTTCGGCAACATAACCGGTTTGGCCGCCGACATTGACCAGCCACCAAACGTAGCCCTCGGCGCAATCCGGACCGGCAGTGACTTCGAAACTCAAGCCGGCCGGAATCTGCTGCAGGATTTGCCCGCTAGCGGACGGCTGTCCGCGCAGGTTCAGGAAGTCTTGCGTCACTTCGGCATCAATGCCGTAAATGATATTCGAACGCATGTAGGGGCCGTCAACCGCGGTAGCAGCGCACAACCGATTGGAATATTGCGAGGCTTGCGCAGCCGACGCCTGGTTGGGATCAATCTCGCCACAATACACGACAATCGAATTATCGCCCGATACACGATAGTCATAGACTACGTCGTCATACGTCAGCCTGAATTCATAGCCCAGAACGGCGCCGCCGCTCCCGCTGGCTGATGCGCAACCCAAGGCGGAATCGGCAAATTGCTTTTGGACCCAGCGCCAGTTGGACAAATCGCTGAGGCCTACTGTGTGACCGAGCCGACCGCTCAGATTGTTCAGAGCGGTTTCGATCTGGGCGGGCGCTCCTTGGCCGAGCGCTTGCGTAGTAAACAGCGCGGAAAGCAATAACAGACATATCCTGGACCTGACCTTTGCCATTTACAACTCCCGTTTCAGGTGGGCCGAGCGCAGCTATTATAGCATCTCCGCGGCCGACGAATCACTTGGGATATGCGGCCACAGATAGAGCCCCATGACCTGTGAAGTTAAGCAACCCGGACAATGCGCCGAGAGCAACCTGCCGGCAGCCTGCAAACGCTTGCGCGTCGGCGGACAATTTGACACAATGACAGCACAAGCCGTTGGCGTGATCATCAAGGGGCGCCCAGCGTGACACTGGAATATGTAATACTTGGTCACGAGCAGGGTGATCAAGGCGAGGGGCAGCGAAAACTTCTGCTCTTCAATGGGGCATTACCATCGCTAGACCCCGCATTCTACACGCGAATAATCGCTATTGAACCGCTGGTCGACGGCGCGGGCGCGGGCCAAATCGGGTTGGCGATAGTGGAGTACGACGGTTCGCAAATGCTGCTGGTCGTCAATCAGCCGGCCCCCGATCTGCCCGGATCTTTCACCGATCATTATGTCTTCATTCCGCCGGATTTGCTCACCCAGGCGGCCGACCAGTTCGAGAGTTGGCTGTCCTTTTTGCCGCAAGCGACGCGAGACGTTGACGTCACTCTGCCCTTATTGCAAGCGCCAATGTTTACCGCGGTCGACGCCGAGACGCGCGCGAAAAACCTGGCGCGCATTCTTGATCAATTGCCCGATCCAGGATTCGAATACTTGCTGTCATTGTTGGGCGCATTGATCGACAACAAGCAGCTGTTGATCAGCGGTTTTCCGGCGGACTTTAACCTGCGCCTGGAATGCATCGCCGGCATTCAAGCTCTGTTGCCCGGCAAGCTGGCCTCTTGGATTACCTTCGCGAGCAGCCAACCAGCCAAGTGCCAACGCAGACCGCAGATCGCATTCGTCGACGATGACGCTGACGACGGTGCCTGGCGCTTTGACTGGCGCGAGCAGCGAGTCATAAGCGAGGTCCTCCAACACCCATTTATTGAAGTATTGCGCGTCCTGTGGGCAGGCGAGCCTTCAGTACTCGCCGCAGACATACAAAAAATGGCCTTGCCTGACCTGTCCCATAGCGGGCCGGGAAACTTGGCCGATGGCTTGCAGCAGCTGGCGGAGCGCTTCTGGGTCGACCATCACGTCCGGGCGGGGGATGAAGTCTCTACAGATGCGATGATGAGCATTTTGGACGGCGCCGAACCACCGAGCAAGAACCTGCGGCGGCTGTATGTCGAGAAGTTGCTGGAGAACGCGCTCCATAATCGTGATTCGACCGCCGGAAAATGGGTGGCTGAAGAACTGGAACGGGATGAGGAGTTGGATGCCGCGCTCGCCGGACGGTTTGAAGAGATGCTGGAAGATCAGCCGGATGCGGTTTACGTGTTCATCCGCAATCGAC
Source organism: Chloroflexota bacterium (assembly GCA_026706395.1). Next base: position 12,997 of record JAPOYU010000096.1, on the reverse strand, counting down.
TGATAAACCTGGGGGTGGACGAGCGTTGGATCCCGCGGCTGCACAGGGCGGCGCAGAATTCCCTGGACGTGGCGATCCAGGAAGGCGATATCGGTACGCTGGCCGGCTGGCTGGAGTTGATCGCGCATGAACCGCAGTCCTATCAACTCCATGACATTTTGAAGCAGAGCGTGCTTTCGGCGGCAAAACGCGCGTACAGCGATGGCGAATTGGGCATTCAACTGATTCTTATAGCGGCCAGGCGCGTACCGGAGATCCTCGCTGATCTTTACGGCGACGAGTCGCTGATTGCCGCGCTTGAGACCAATGTCCGCCTGGCTTTGCAGAATGCGTCGGTCAGCGCTATTGACGCGCTGATCGATGACCGGCCGGAGCATTTCCTCTTCGCCCTCTACAATGGAATCAGCTCATCCGACGAGATGCTGGTATCGGCTGGCGCAGCGCGCAGATTGATCGGCCTGGCGCAGTCTGAACAGAGGGCGAACTTGCCGGCGATGTACCGCGCGCCTGCATTGATACGCCTGCTGGCGACCGAGGCGGTCCATCAGATGTCCGAGGACGCCGTCGACCTTTTATTGCAATACATCCTGCATCTCGATGATCGCGAATTCATAGCGAAGGCCTTGGGTAACCTGGCGGACCATGAGCTGCTGTTTCCGCGCTTGAGCCATGCCCTGGAACAAGACGACTTGCCGCTTGAAAAGCTGCTCTCAGTGATGAACGCGGCGAGCGCCATACAGAACGCGCCAGCTCAAGACGTCATCGCCTGCTATTTTTCCCTGCTCGACTACTATCAGTGGGAGCCCTCAACACAGCGACTGACTGAGGCTCTCGCCCGGCTGCTGGCGAAACATCATGAAGTCAAGATTTCATACCGGCACTTGTGGACCCTGTTTGATGCCTGCCAGCAATTACAGTCCGAGGCGGCGACGCGCGTCGTTATGACCCAACTCACCGTGCAGTTTGATACGGAAGAGGATCTTGCAGTGGTCGTCGAGGGACTGGCCCGCATTTGCCGCCGGATTGCTTTCAGCCGAAACCTGCAAGAGGCGCTCAACAACTGGTGGCGCGCTTATACCCATAGCTGTGCCTTGCCTCAATTGCAGCGGCTGCAGCGCGAGCTTGATTCGCAGCGGCATTTGGAAGAGCAGAAGCACATCATCAAGACCGTGCTGGCGATGCGGCGCTGGCTGCACAGCCGTGGCCCGGCTGAACTCGCCGAGGCGATCAACACAGCGTATATCATGCTCGAACACATCACCGAAGCCTTTGATAGCGGCGGGCTGTCTGATACCGATCCACATACCATCCGGCGGGAAGTGGACAGCGTCAGCAGCGAGCTTTCATCGGAACAAAGGCATATCCTGGCGAATAACCTGCGCAATCTCGCCAACCGGATTACGCAGATGGCGGAGAATCGCAGCAAGCCATCGCTGATGCGCAGCGACGACAGCATCGACCGGCAGTTGATGCAGGGCGAGGCGAATCCGCAGGGGTCGGTCGACATGCTGAAATGGATCGCCGGCTACCTGGACGGGGCTCACCCGCAAAGGGCTGAGTAAGAAAAGTCGCGAAACCCAGACTTGACAGCCGCTCACAGCAAGTAAAATGGTAACGCGCTTGCGATTTCCGCAGAATTCCCGCACAGTACGCGCAAACGCGACCATGAATTACTTCCTGGACGTGGTTCCGGATCAGCTGTTACAGCATTGTGAGGCGGAGGTCCGCCCAAATGGAAAAGCTCTTCACATACGGAACGCTGCGGGATCCTGCGACACAGGTTCAGCTACTGGAGCGGGAGCTGGGCGAGGGCAAGCCGGATTCCCTGCGCGGCTACAGGCTGGCGAACCTGCGCGGCATCCACTTCGTCTACTCGATATTGCAGCCGCACCCCGGCTCTATGGTCGATGGCCAACTCTTTGAAGTGACCGGCGAGGAGCTGCAAAAGCTGGACGATTATGAGGGCGATGCCTATCAGCGAGTCAGCGTGACACTGGTGAGCAAGACGCGCGCCTGGGCTTATATCGAGAATCCAAAGTCGAGTTTCCGCATTCACATCGAACCGCCTGATCAGGCGTGATTCCGGCGGACCCAAGACCAGTACAAGGGAAAGAACATGCCGCAGACTGAACTCGGCATCGGACTAATCGGCATGGGCTGGATGGGGCAGGTTCACGCGCGCTCCTACTACATGGTGCGGCAGCGATTTCCTGATGCGGGTTTGAAGGCGCGGCTGATCATCTGCTCGGATAATGTCGCCGAGCGGGCGGAAGACGCGCGCGAGCGGCTGGGCTTTGAGATGGCGACCGCGCGCTGGCAAGACGTGATTGAACATCCGGATGTCCAGATCGTGAACATCGCTACGCCAAATAACTTGCATGTCGATATCGTGCGGGCGGCGGCGGCGGCGGGAAAGCACATATTCTGCGAGAAACCGGTCGGGCGGGGCCCGGAGGAAACGGCTCAGATCGAGCAATTGGCGCGCCAGGCGGCTGTCTTAAGCTTTGTCGGTTTCAATTACCGCTGGGCGCCGATGGTCATTCACGCTAAGCAACTGATCGACGACGGCGCGCTGGGCGAGTTGACACAGTATCGCGGGCGTTTCTTCAGCATGTACGGCAGCGATCCGCTGGGGCTGCTCTCCTGGCGCTTTGACCGCGCGATATCCGGTTATGGCGTTTTGGGCGATATCATGGCGCATGTGACGGATATGGCCCTCCACCTATGCGGCCGGGTCAGACGGCTGGTCAGCAATTCGCATTCATTTATCGGCGAACGTCCATTGCCAATCCCGGGTGCAGGCACGCATTATTCGCGCGGGGCGCCCGAAGACCCGAAGGGCGTAGTCAGCAATGAAGACTATGTCGGCGCGCTTGTCGAATTCGAAAACGGCGCGCGCGGAACATTCGAGGCTTCGCGCTCGATTTTCGGGCCCAAGAATCAGATGGCCTTTGAACTGAACGGGACGAAGGGCGCGCTCAACTGGGATTTCGAGCGGATGAACGAACTGGCATTGTATCTGCCCGGCGATCATCGGCGGCACGATGGCTACATGCGGCTGGTCGGCGGCGACAGATATCCCTTTCACGGCAATTTTAACCCGGGCGATGGCAGCGGCTTGGGCTACGAGGACATGAAGGTCATCGAAGCATTTCACTTCCTCAAAGCCGTGGCCGAGGGCAAAGCCTCCGCGCCCAACTTTGCAGACGCCCTGGCGGTGGCGGATGTGCACGCGGCGATGACCCGATCCTGGTCCAGCGGCGGCTGGGAAGAGGTGACGAGCTTGCGGGGGGATTAAGATGGTCTCCGCTAACTGGAACCGACATCGCCCCAAAACCTGGTCAACTCATTGGAAATGCTCATGACGGACCTAGCGCTGCGCGGCGCCGTTTACAGCCTGGTCAACGATCCCTTTCTGCACGCGGTGGAAGACTGCGTCGTCTATGAGTCCGACGGCTTGATACTGATCCGCAACGGCATGATTCGCGCGGTCGGCGACTATGGCAAGCTCAAAGATCAGTTGCCGGACGGTATCAAGACGCATCATTATCCCGACGCGATTCTCCTGCCGGGCTTCGTTGACGCGCATATTCATTATCCGCAGGTGGAGATCATCGGCTCCTACGGCGCCCAGCTTTTGGAGTGGCTGAACAAATACACCTTCCCGGCAGAAGCCAAGTTCAATGACCCCGAGCACGCGCGGGAAATCGCCGACTTTTTCATCGCCGAACTGCTGCGCAATGGCAGTACCGCGGCTTCGGTATTCTGCACATCGGCGCCGCTTTCGGTCGACGCGATCTTCGAGGCGGCGGGTGCGCAAAACATGCTGATCCTGGCCGGAAAAATGATGATGGACAGCTATGCCCCAGGGGATATCCTGGATACGGCGGAAGCAAGTTATGACGATTCGAAGGCGCTGATCGAGCGCTGGCACAAGCGGGGGCGCTGCCTGTACACCGTGACGCCGCGCTTCGCCCTTACGAGCAGTCCGCGGCAGCTTGAGTTGGCCGGCGCCCTGATGCGCGAGCACAGCGATGTCCGTTTGCAGTCGCATATCTCGGAGAACCTGGCGGAAGTGGCGCGGGCGGCGGAACTTTATCCGGCGCGAAAAAACTATACCGACATTTACGACCACTATGGCCTGCTAAACGAGCGGGCGATTTACGGGCACGGCATCCACCTGTCGGAGGCTGAGTTGCTCCGCTTCCATGAAACCGGCGCCAAGATCGCGCATTGCCCGACCTCGAACTTTTTCATCGGCAGCGGCCTGTTCGATATCGCGACGACCAAAGACGCGGCGCGTCCGGTCACGGTCGGCTTGGGGACGGATGTCGGCGGCGGCACCAGCTTTTCAATGCTGCAGACGATGAGCGAAGCCTACAAAATGGCGCAGCTGCGCGGCATCTCGGCCACAGTGGCGCAGAGCTATTATCTGGCGACGCTGGGCAGCGCGGAAGCGCTTGGCATTGCCGAGAGCGTCGGCAGTTTGCAGGCCGGTTGTCCGGCCGATATCGCTGTGCTGGATCCGCAGGCGACCCCCTTGCTCAAGTTGCGCGCGGATGTGGCGGAGACGCTGGATGAATTGCTCTTTGCGCTGATGATCTGCGCCGATGATCGGGCGATACAGGCTACCTATGTTGCCGGAGAACTGGTTTACGCGCGGGACGACACAACCTAGCCGGCATCAGCGACTTCTATTGTTCCCAATTCGACATACGAGCTATCGCCGACCGGTAAACGCGCCGCTGGATCGTTGATGTCGTAGAGTCCCGCGATCAATGTATAGTCACCGCTGGGCAATGTCTCCGGTATTAGCAAAGCGTGATAGTCGTAATAGTTGTATCCTGCTTCCCAAGAGATGGTTGGCCAAGTGCCTCCGGCGGGTTCGCTATCCCGTTGCGCGACGAGCCTGCCCTCCGAGTCGAGCAGCTGCACGAAGACTTTGTAGCGAGTTTCAGGCACGCCATTCGCCAGCCAGAAGATTCCCACGAGCAAGTATTCCCCGCGCGCAACCGGCTTTGCGCTCGTCCAGTAGTGAGCCAGGCGGATGACATCACCGAAGGGCGCGTCCGGCGAGTGCCTTTCGTTAAAGCTCTCGTCGGGCACGATAAAACGGGCGAAACGTATATCGCCGACCCATTCCTGGCTGGCTTGATAGCTATGCGCATTTAGATTGATTTCGACCGCGCGCTTGGGATCTTGCTCCTCGCTGCCATAAAAGATGGCGAAAATCCGTCTGTGTATCAGCGTTATCTGCAACACCGCTGACGCAGTATCACCGGCGTCCGCGCTCGTCGGCAAGCCGTAAACGGGCGCGTTGCCTCGGTAATAGTAACTCAAGACTTCCTGCAACCCGGCTGCGCTGACCAGCACGGCATCGCCCTCCCGCAGTTCCGATTCGATACGTTCGACCAATCCACGGACGTCATCGCGCTGGAATCGGCTGTCGTGATACACCAAGCCCAAATTGCCAATTAAAGGCAGCGCAGAAAAGGCCGCGGCAAGCACGACGGCAAACTTGGCTTTGTCCCGCCAGCGCGCAACCCTGTGGCGCCTGTGGAGCATCCACGCCATCCAGACGCCCCGCCCCAGCCAAAGCGCAAATGCCATCTGCGCCGGCAGCAGAAAACGCAGATAGCGCGTGGTCAAGCCGAGAGTCAAGTAGACGGCGATCGAGACAATTACCCACACGACCGGCAGCGCGATATTCCAAAGCGTCCGGCTACGAATCACGGCAGGAATCAACCCGAAAAGCAAAAAGGCATACACGAAGAATGTCATATCTCGAAAATTCAGTTCAAAAGTGTTGCCGTATGCGAAGTAGCCGAGAATCTGTCGAAGCGTCTGATCAAGTGGCATCACCTGCGCGAGGTTGGGCTGGGCAAGTATCTGCTGCAGCGATACCGGCAGCCAGGGCGCGAAGAGCAGCAAGGTCAGCAGATTGGAGAGTGCGAATTGAATCAGCAGGGTCACGGCGTGGTTGGTCAAGCCTTGATCTTGCCGCGCCCGATAATGCGATAATCCGAGCCAAATTGCGGCCAGAACGGCCTGCGCCAAAATAATGAGTGCGTACGCCACGTGGGTATACAGGCCCAGCCCGTTAAGCAAGCCAAGAACGATGACGGAGAGCCAACGGCGTTTAGGCGGTGAAACATGGAGACCGACGAAAAGCCACATGCTGCCGCCGGCGATTGCGGCAAGCATGGCGTACATGCGCGCCTCTTGTGCGTAATAGATGCTGAAGCTGTTCAAAGCCACCAGCGCCGCCGCTGCAAGTCCCGCGCCTGGATGGAATAGGCGTTTGCCCAGCGCGTAAGTCCAGGCGACGCTGACAATGCTGAACAGCGCGGACAGCGCGCGCAGGGCGAATTCGGATGAGCCGGTCAAATCCTGCCACCAACTCAGCAAGGTGAAATAGGCGGGGACATGCACATTGCGCTGGAGCAGCGGGATAAGCTCAGGCAGCGTCCGCAGAGAATGGGCGTAGGCGACGCCTTCGTCGTACCAGAGCGACTGCTCGCCGAGACGGTGGAAGCGAACGGCGGTCGCCAGCAAGAGTATGGCGAGCAGCAGGATTGGAAGCAGCCGCTCCTGCCAAGTGCCCAATATCGGCGCGCGCTGCGATTCGTCGATCATCGCAAACGCTCTCGCAGCGTCAACAGAATGGTTCCTAGTACGAGCACTGCGCCAGCCAAGCCCAGCGCCAGCCATAAGAGCAGACGATTTCGGCCTCGATCATATACAGCGATCTCGTCCACAATGAGCGGCGCCTCGCCGAAGGCGATTTCCTGCGTCCGCGCCAGGTCCCCCGAGAGCGGAATGTGAGAAACACGCCAGCGAGAAGAATCGCCGTCAGCCGGTCGCCAGCGGATGTCTACAGCGGTTCCATGCGCTGTGAACTCGAGCGGAGATTCCAACACGACAGCTTGCTGAAAGCGCGCATTGTCGTCGGCCACCAGGCTGCCGCCGGATTGGATTTGCCAGGTCTCGGCTTGATGCCTGCCGCGATACAGGACCGGCTGCTGCTGATTGATATAGTCCCTGACGCTCTTATAGACGGGCAGCGGCGTAAAAGTTGGCTTCTCGGGCTGATAGTCCGGCTCCGCCATGCGGAAGTAATAGAATGCCTGGTCAGCTTCGAAAGGGTCTTTCCGCGTGAAAAACCAGTACATGACATTGCCGACCCAAGCCCACTCCTGTTGTATCCGGTCATAAAGCACAGGCATGTAGCGGCCCGCTTGTTCCTGTGTCACATTGCCATAATTGCTGTAAAGCGAGATCTGCTCGGGCGGCAGCTCGGCATCGAGGGTGGCGTTCCAGGCGGCTTCGCTGAGCCAGATCGGTTTGTGGGCGTCGCCATTGCGCACCATGATGTCGCGGTAATAAGTATGGCGGGCGACATTGACGCTGGTCGCGCGGAGGCGCCGGTCGGTCGGCCCGCTGCGCAAACCATAACCCTGCGCCGATAGCACGTCAAAGCATTCGCCGCCGCCGTGATCGTATAGCGCCTGCAAAAACACCAGGTCGCTCAAGTCCCGCGAGACATCCAGGGCGATGGTCGGGGCGATAGCGCCGCTGATGATCACAATATCCGGGTCGACCGCTTTCAGCGCGGCATACGCGCGGCAGAGCAATTCCGCATAGCCAGCCGGGTCGATCGGGCGGTTGCCCCATTCTGGATAGATATTCGGCTCGTTCCAGATCTGATAGTGGCTGATGCGTCCACGGTAACGCTCTGCCACAGCGATAGCATAATTGGCATAGTCCTGCAAGTCATCCGGCGGGGCGCGGTCGCCGGCGTCCGGATCCGCGCGCGACCAGACGGGCGGGTTGCTCAGGCGGACCATCAGGCGCAAGCCATAGGCTTCGGTAAGGTCGACGATACGGTCGTATTTCAGCCAGGTATCGGGCACATCGGGTTTTCCGTCGCCGTTCAGATCGCGAGAAACGCTGTATTGCCCGCGCCCGTCGAACTCGAGGTCTTCCCAGGGGAATTCCTGCCGCAGCCAGACGAAGCCGGCCTCGCTGATCATTTTCAGCATCGCCTCGATCTTGGGTCCTTCCACTTCTTGCTCCAAGAAGGTATTGATCCCATAGGGCACTTCGGCTTTGTGCTTGATCGGAGACATCGGCTCGGTCGCGAGAGGGGCGCGAATGAGGTTGCCGGCCACTTCGACAATGCCGCGAATTTGACCGGGCGCTTCTTCTTCGCCCGTCTGAGACCAAAGAAATTGCCAGGCCAATCCTTTGTGCCGCAGGTCGAGCGCCAGCAGCAGCGCGAAAGCAAGCGCAAGAATTACGATGATGGTGGCGCGCCAGCGCAGAGAACGGCGAATATCTGGTACTGCCTCGGTCATGCGGCGCATTATAGTTCAGGGGGGCGATAATGGAAAAGCGCCGGCGAAACTTTGATTTGCACGGCGGAATATGTTTAACTTGAGTAAACCAGCGCGGGATGGGGGCATGATAGCCAGACTTGTTTTCACGGCGGCGTTACTCTGCATCGTGGTCACTGGCGCGAGCGCGCAGGGCAGTCACGAGGGCGCCGAGTGTATAGCCAGCCCGCCCGGCTATATCACGCGCTGCGGTTATGTGACCTTGCCGCAAGATTATGGCCGGCCCAACGCTGGCAATGTAGAAATCTTCTATTCCTTGATACACAGCCGCAACGCGAACCCAAAACCCGATCCCCTGGTGTATCTGGTTGGCGGACCGGGCAGCAGCGGCTCGCAACTGTTGAATATCTCGTTTCGCAAGTATCTGCGCGCCTTCGCCGGCGACCGGGATATCATCGTGATCGACCAGCGCGGCACCGGGCTATCCAATCCGCCGCTATATTGTCGTGAGGCGCTGTTCCGCCTGGATGAAATCCTGCAGAGCCATCATGCCGATTACGCTGAGCTGATACTCGAGATCCTGACCGACTGCCACAGCCGTCTTTCGAACAAGGGCGTGCAATTCGCGACCTTCCATAGCGAGAATATCGCCCGCGATGTCGTCAACGTCTTGCTGGCTTTGGGATATGAGGAGTGGAACCTGGTCGGCGTCTCCTACGGCTCGCGGCTGGCGCTGACGATGATGCGGGATTATCCGCAGGTTTTGCGCAGCGTCATTCTGGATTCAGTCTACCCGCCACAAGCCGATATCTATCTCGATTCCTATTACAACGGCGAACGGGCCCTGGGCGTGCTCTTCGCCGCCTGCGAGGAATCTCAGAGCTGCAACAGCCGCTATCCCAATCTCAAAGACGTGTTCTATCGGCTCTACGAGCGCTTGAATCAAGAGCCGGTGATGGCGACGATCAAACCGTCGCGCTACAACGAGTTGAACATAGAGATCAGTGGCTACCGGCTCTACGATTGGGTCTTCAACTGGCTCTACGAGAACGGTTCGATTGAGATGATCCCGCGCTTGATCTATGAATTGGCGCGGGGTAGATCGGAGGATGCGGCGCGCGTCGGCGCCACTTCCGAAGCCGCCATGACCGGGCTAAGCCTCGGCATGCACTATACGGTGCAATGCCAGGAAGAATACGGTTCGGCGCCGAACCGAAACTACGCCGGCATGCTGGACGAATACCCGCATCTAGGCGGCTACTTGCGCTACCCGGTCGAGGGGACGGAGACCTTGGGCAGACTATGCGACATATTCCGCGCAAAAGCGCGACCGGCGATTGCCAATAGCCCGGTACGAAGCAATGTGCCCGCGCTCTTGCTTTCCGGCGACTATGACCCGATCACGCCGCCGTCCTATGCCGATCAGGCGGAGGCCGCCTTGACCGCCTCGTTCAGCTTTGTGCTGCCGCATGTCGGCCACGGTGTCTTGCGGTCGCATCACTGCGGCGTACGCATCGCTCTGGCATTCATCGACGAGCCGCTGCAGGAACCGGATAGCAGTTGCATCGCCTCCATCCCCGCGATCGAATTCGAATAGGGCGCAGTCAAGAGCGTATGAGCGTGAGTTGACTATGGTCACACTGAAAGACATTCAGATGGCGGCGGCAACGGTCGAGGAATACACCATCCGCACGCCACAGAGGCGATCGGCCCTGCTTGGCGCGCAGCTCGGCCTTAACGTGCAGTTGAAACTGGAGATGCGGCAGCACAGCGGCTCGTTCAAGACGCGCGGCGCTTTCTATCAGATGCTTGAACTGGGCCCGGATGTGCTCGGTCGCGGCGTCGTGGCGGTCAGCGGCGGCAACTTCGCCCGGGCGGTTGGTTACTGCAGTGGCGTGCTCGGCGTCGATGCGATTGTATGCATGCCGGAAAACGCGCCGGGTGCTTCGATCGACGCGACGCGAGAATATGGCGCTACGGTCGAGCTGCTGCCCGATGCGGTCGCGGCATTCTCGCGAGCCGATGAGTGGGTGGCAAACGGACGTACCGCACTGCATCCCTTCGACAGCCCGGCGCAGATCGCCGGTAACGCGGTAGTGGCGCTGGAAATCATGGACGACTGCCCGGAGATTACGGACATCATCGTCAGTATCGGCGGCGGCGGGCTTATCGCCGGCATCATCGCGGCGCTGAAAGCCGTGAAGCCGGCCGTACGCGTCTGGGGCGTGGAACCGGAGGCGGCGCCGACCATGAAGCGCGCCCTGGAGGCCGGCGCCATCGTTAACATCAAGCCGGCGTCGCTGTCGAAAACGCTGGGCGCGCCTTTCGTCGGGCGGGCGGCGCTGGATGTGTGCCGCGAGCATTTGGAAGACCTCGTTCTCGTCAGCGACCTGGATATGATCGCGGCGCAGCAGCGTCTCATTCGAGACGAGGGGATCTGCCCGGAGTTGGCCGCCGCCAGCACACTCGCCGCCGCCGAGACGATCAAAGAACGCCTGTCTGCGGAAGCCGAGTTGGTGTTGCTGATCTGCGGCTGCAACGATTCGGCCAAGGATGTGGCGCACTATGCTCGGCTGCTGGAAGCGCAGAACGGTTAGCTGTAGAGGCGCTGATAGAGGTCGATCTGCCGTTCGCGCGCCGCTCGCAGGTTGGCGACGGCAGATGGATCGGGCTGAACGACGCGGCTGATCAAGGGAGGCTGGTCCGCGGGTGAGATTCCATCGAGGCTGCGGAGCAGCATCAGCGCGACGCCGCGAGCGGTGATCTCGGTTTCAGCCAGCAGCTGCAGCGGCGAATCAAAGGCGTCCGCGATCATCTGCGCCCAGACCCCTGATGATTCCAGCGCGCCGCCGCCAGCCATTACTGTGGCGCCTTCACTTTTGAGCAGGTCGTAGATCAACGACAGACGCAGCGCCACCGCCTCGAGGTGAGCCTGCAAGATATCGAGGCGGCTCGTGTTCCGGCGTATGCCATGGATCGTGCCGGCCGCATTCTGCCCCCAGCCCGGACTGCGCTCGCCGGCCAGCAGGGGCAGCACGGTCAGCCCGTGACAGTCGGCCTCGCGCTCCGCCAATTCCGCATCGAGCCTGCCGGCTTCGCGCAGCAGGTCAGCCATCACCCATTGATAGACGTTGCCGCCTTCACTGGTTGCGCCGCCGACAAGGGGCATATCGGCACAGACCAGGTAACGCCAAAGCCCCAGCGGCACGCGCTCAACGTCCTTTATTGCGCGCAGCGCGGAAGTGGTGCCGATGGTCAGCCCGATATGGCGGGAATCGACCGCGCCGGAGCCGATGTTGGCAGCCGCGCCATCGCCCAGGGCGGGAAAGAAAGGGACGTCGCGCAGCCGGGGCCAGCGAGACGCGTAGTTTGCGTTCAGGCCCGATAGTACGCTGTCGTAGTCGGCGAGGGGCGGCAGCTTGTCCAAGAATTCCGCGCCGAGCAAGAGCCGGGCATAATCCCAATGCCAGCCGCGCCGCCGCGTATCCAGCAAGCCGGACCAGCTCGCGACGGACAGGCTCACCGGCACGTCAGGCTTGAACCATTGGCGATAAAGAAAGCTGCCGATATCGCAGATGCTTTTGATCGGCTCGCGGAAAGCGGGACGGCTGCGCCGGATGCGGGCGAATTGCGCCGGCAAATAAGCGGAGTGGAGCATGCAGCCGGTCGCCTGGTGATAGGCGTCGGCATCGCCGCCAAGCCGGTCCAGCAGAGTCGGAATCTCGGAATCACCCGATGTATCGGCGTAGGTCATGAGCGGAGTACAGGGGCTCTCCGCGGCGTCCAGGCCCAGCCAATTGCCGACGAAGGTCGCCATGCCCAGGGCGCGTATCGCCGCCGCGGCCGGATGCTGCAATACCCCGTCGATGCAGCTTTCCACCAGGCTTTGCAAGGCGAGGGCATCGGTCGTCGCCCGGCCGGACCCATCAGTATCAAAGTCGTAGCGCCGGCTGTGGATGGATCCGTCGATCAGATGCACCGAATCATCTAAGAGCAATGCCCGGACGGATGAACTGCCCAGATCGATAACAAGCAGAGTCATCGGCGCCGCCATTCCCCAGTCTCTGTTCCCCCCTCAGTCCCCCGGCTCAACGGAGGGCGGAATTCCCGGAACGGACTGAGGAGCGGACACCTTTTTGCCGGGCAAGAATTTGCCATAACACATGCGCCTCTTACGGCCATTTTCGGGCGACACACAGGGGCGCGTGGACACAGCCCGTCAGTCGCCCCTACAAGGCTTGTCCGATACTGGCGGCCTGGCGTTTGATTCCAGCCCGCGTCCGCGGTTCGTCCTGATCATTTCCCGCTGTATCCCGGCACTATGGCGATTCGCGAGCGAGCAGCAATTGGCGGAGCGATTGTTAGCTTTGCGTTTGCGCATTGTCCGACATTGTCCATTGTCGGACAAAGAAAAATTTTTTTCGGATAGTAGGCATAGTTTCTGGCCGAAACGGACAATAGGCTGGGGGCCGCCGGTATGATTTTCGTTTGCATGCGAGCCGGCGCCATAGAGTCCTGAAAAACCCCTTGCTGACCCGGTAAATCGGCAAGTGTATAGACACAGTATAGATACGGGGGGGGGTACCCCCTCGGTCGGGCGGCGAAAGCGGAAATCCGAGGACGGAATCCGCTGAGAGCCGAGATTGAGCGCATGAGACAGT
>JAPOYU010000051.1 GCA_026706395.1 Chloroflexota bacterium | reverse complement strand
TTTGCACCAGAGAAGTCGCCTTGTTGAAGTCGGCTTTGATGGGACCGCCGAAGAAGCGGTGGACCAGGGGCAAGAATAGAATGCCATGCCGCGCAGCGCTCATGCCGGCGCGAAAGGCTTCCTGATCGCCATCGAGCAGAGCCGTCTCGCTGATCTGCACCAAGTTGGACAAGCCGGCCGGTCCTTTGTCTTCCGCCATAAGCAGCGCGAGGCTATATGCCAGGGTTCGCTTGCCAACGCCGTCGGGACCCACAAGAATGATATGGCGATTCACCGATTGAGTGAGCACGTTGATCATGTTGCGCAACAGGTCCTCACGGAAATGAACCGCGCGCAGCAAGCCGCGTTTGGCTCGCTTGACATAGTCGACCGTGGTGCTGTCTTCGCGAGTTGGGATGATCTTGCTGGCATCACTGTATGCGTCCTGTATCGACTTGGGCGTGATGCCGAACTGCCGCAGGATTCCGCCAGTGCTCACCGATGTTTCCGCCAGAATGGCAAGGGCGTGGTCGGTATCGATCTTCTGCTCGTTCATTGAATTGGCGATCGTAAGACCATCATCCAGCAAGATGATTGATTGCCGGCTGAGCGAGACCTTCCTGTTGCCGATGGCGACGAAATCGAGGCTGCCATCCGGGTCGCGCCGGGACTGAATCGCCACTTGAACTTGCCGTTCCAGCCGTTCAAGGTCTACGCCCCGGGTTGATTCGAACATCTTCAGCATCCGATGAGCGGCCGTGCCTTCACGACGGAGCATGGCGAGCAATACCATTTCCGGCATGATCGAAGACTTGCGGTACTTATCGAGCATCGGCGCCGCGTCGTTCAAGATTGTATCCATATCTTTTGAAATCAGATCTGGATTAAGGGTCGACATGTTCGGTCAAGTTCCTCTGAATGGCTCGGTACCCTACGAAGCATGGTCATTATAGCTTAGGTGAAAGCGCCGCGCCTAGTGACGTTGGGCGCGGAACGATTTTACACTGACCATAAATTATGCAGCAAAGACCGTATGAAATACGTCAGAATTTATTCGCATAAAATCACAGAAAATGTGGGCGCTAGAATTCGTTGTTTTGAATGAACATAAAGTGAAGAAAGTTAAATCGGTCTTCGCCTGTTAGCAAACGCGGTCGAGCACGTTTTTCTATAATGCCGGGATAAACTTCAACACTCAGCAAACGGCCGTCATAGATATAGAGCGTGTCGAGAAAAAAGCGCTGATTGCCCCAACCTAGCTGATCAAAAAAGAGATTGCCCAGTCCGTAATGGATCAAGGCCGTTTCGCCGCGCTGAGTCGGATAGAATTCAAAGGTCATCGGCTTGTGCTCAGCCGTACCGATCACAACATCGGCGCCCCATTCGGCGAAGGTCTTGAAGTCAATGACCTGGCTATGTTCGGGCTTGAATTTCTCATACTCACGATACTGAACCGTCAGCAGTACCAGGTCTACTTCCGCCGCCAGCAGAGCGAGGGATTCCCGCAGCCAGCTGGGATCACAAGACGCGCCGCCCGGTCTTACCCCATAAGACGAGTTTGGATTGTCGCTGGCGAGGGCAAAGTTTGGACCAATCCAATTGCACGCCAGCCAGCCTATTCGTGACCCATTATGATCAAGTATCAAGGGGGCACGCGCTTCTTCCAGACTGCGGCCGCCGCCGACCACAGCTATGCCCATCCGCTCAAAAACGTCGAGCGTCTGTCGCAAGGGCTCGAATCTGAAATCATTAATATGGTTGCCGGTGAGGTCGACGACATCGACATCCAACAGTTCAAACAGCTTGGCATGCTCTGGCTTCATACACAAACTGTAATCGCGGCCCGGCAAGCCAATGCCGGCGTCGGGACAAGCGGGAACGATCGAGGCTTCGTTGGTGATCTGGAAGTAATCCGATAACTGTACGTATTCGCGTATGCCGCTAACCGCCTGTTCAAGGCCAATAGCGTCGATTGCTGGCAAGGTGTGACGCGCCAGCGCCGTCGTACCCGATAAAGTTATACGCGTCAGTTTGTCGCGGCTGAAATTAGCGAAATCGCTATCGAAGACGAGCGGATAAGTCTCCAACTGATCTACGATTGGCAGATCATCAAGCCATAGTGGACGAAGGCGCAACTGCAATTCGTTAAAGGGCAGCAAGGTGTAACTTCCCTTGTTCCGCCATAGTTCATAGAAGAGCCTGTCGTATGGGACAATGCGGGTCCATTCATGAAAAACGAATCCATGCTGAGCCAGGCGTCCAGCCGCTGTTTCAGTAAGCATTAATCGTTCATCGAGCCTTCCCGCGAGCAGTGCGTCCAGGTCGGCCGAGTCTATGGAAAGCAGCAGAGCGCCAAAACCGGCGGCCGGCAGCCATAATTCAATCTCGTCTTTCCCCTCCTGCGCGTTGGTCGCGTTGAAGTTGGCTGTCGGCGAAAACGCGTTGGAATAGTAGGCGACATAGTCGCCAACATTGCGGGACCATGTTGATTCGCTGTGGTCGCCATCCTGATACACGACGAATTGGTGAGGTATATTCCGCGCCTGCAGCTTGACGTGCATTTTGTCGACGCCAGGAGCGGCGTAATCCAGCGTGCCGCGATCAAGCCACAACTCCAGCCGCGTATCTGGACTCAAGGACTCCACCAGCGCCAAGGGATTGTAAGCTGGTAGAACATGGTCTTCGTCGAAAAACGGGCTGTGGCCGCCGATCGCCACAAACTGCTCAGGGAAACGCAATCCAAGATGATATGCCCAAAATCCTCCGCGGGAGATGCCGCCGATCGCGCGGACTCCATTGGTACGATAACGCGCCGATACCTGCGTCAGAAGGTCGAGCAGCACCTTGTCATAGCTGTACGGACCAAAACTGTTGTCGTTGGCGGCAGCGCCACCGTAAGGCATCAGTACGATCATCGGGGCGCCGTTTCCGTTCTGTATCGCCATTTCCAGCGCGTGGGGAAAGCCCAAGAGCGCCCATTGTCGGTCGTCCGCATTGGAGCCATGCAGCAGCGTTAGCAGAGGATATGTTTCGGTGCGGGAGGCATAACAAGGAGGAAGGTAGATATGGAACCGGCCTTCGAGGCCGGAAACATTGCTGACAAAAGTTTCGCGGGATAGACTGCCGGCTTGGTTGCAATCATCGTTCTGGGCCGCCACAACATGCGACTGTAAGAGTAGCGCGACTACAATTAACAGCAGGCGCATATAAACTCCGGCTCACCGAACGACTACGCAACAGCGCCAAATCATATCACAGGATACTGATGAATTGAGAGGAGATTCAGTCGGTTTCGGGAATCTCGCCCAAGCGATAGCCGACGCCGCGCACATTTACGATGAGGTCGATCTCGCCCAGTCCTCGAAGTTTGCGGCGCAGGTTACTGACATGTGGGCGGATAACCTCGCGAGCCTCAACTTCGTCGGTTTGGTAGCCGCGGACTTCCCGAACCAATTCATGGCAAGTGGCTACACGGCTGCGATTGGCCGCCAGGTACAAGAGCAAGTCGAATTCTGTCGGCGTTAGGCTGATGGCATTGTCCCCGGCAGTAATCTGATATTTGCCGGGTAAGATAGCGAGCGGTCCCAAGCTGATGACATTGCCACGCACCGTTGTGCCGGATCGCCCCGGGGCCAAGTCGCTGCCAAAAGCGCCGTCGCCATCGTCTACAGTGGCAATCGATACTTCCCGCGCCAATTCCGTAACGTTGCGCTCAATCGTATCGAGCAGGCGCCGTCGCCGTCTTAAGCTGCGCGCATTTTCGATGCCGCGCTCAACACATTCGCGAATGTCTTCGCTGGAATAGGGCTTGACCAGCAGATCCGTCGCGCCATGACGCAAGGCTTGTATAGCTTGGTCGACATTTACTTCATCGGTCACGAGAATGACAATGGCATCCTGCGACTGTTTTTTGACTCCCTGCAACAATTCAATGCCACTGATGCCGGGTAACGCGATCTCCGACAGGATCAGGTCAAAGTCACCCTTTGCATAGCGTTCGAGGGCCGCTTCGCCGCTGTCGGCTTCGGCAACCATGTAGCCCACTCGCTGCAGCGCTTTGCTCAAGGTATATCGATTAACACCATTGCCGTCGACAAGCAGAAGTCTCATCAACTGTCTCTCAGCCATATTGACCGCCGAGCCTGAAGGGCGAAACTAGTCTCATTATAGCATTGGCGCTTGCTAACGCGCCAAAGCATATCGCGCCGAATGCGACATCTACTCGAGGTTCAAGACCGGCGAGGAATCTTCTACCGGCTCTGATGGATCTGGTTCAGCCAGGTGCCAGTTCTGGCCCAGGCAAATCGCAATAATATCGCCATCGACGGCGACCAGTGGAATACGGTCCCGGAGGTAGCGAGGTATCTTACGGTCTATCATCCAATCTTTGAGCTTGCGGGATTGGCCACCCATGCCTTTCGGTTTGAATCGGTCGCCCGGGCGCCGCGACCGCAATCGCACATGGCATCCGGTCTTGAGTACAAACCTGCTGCCGCCAGCGATCACCGCGGTCGGGTCAGTGATCGAAATCGTCAGTCCATGCCGGGCATAGGGAGTCGATGAAGAGATGCCGATATTCGTGTCACTGGGAATCAGACGATAGCCCGGCGGCGTCAACTGACTGCCCTGTCGCTTAATCCATATATCGTCGTAGTCAACAACCAGTTCCGTCGAAGCGCCGATATCGCGCTTTGCGCCCGTGCGCGCGCTCCGCACCCAAGCGACCAGCTTAAGCGTCACGGCATGCGTCAAGCCTGACGGGTCTCCGCTGACTCGTCGAAACACTTCGCGCAGCAGCCGCCGCTGGAGCGCCGGATGCATATCGCAAAACTCCTGCCTGCCTATTCGCCAAGCCGTGTCGAGTCTCTCACCAATCCGCGTTAGCTGAGCTTCGACCACTTCACTGAGAAATTCCTCGTCGACGGCCAGGGAGTCAACGAGACGGCCAAACGCGCCAAGGACATCGGGATTCAATCGGAAAAGCTTCTCGACGACATTATGCCGCAGATAGTTGCGACGGTAGTCGGTCTCGTAATTTGTTTCGTCCCTCCGATATGTCAGTTTATGTGCAGCACAGTAAGACTCCAACTGGACGCGGGAGAGCGAAAGCAGAGGACGAAACAGCTTGATCTCCGGATGAAATGGCATGGGCGACAATATCCGCATACCACCGAGACCGCGCGCGCCGCTGCCGCGGACAATGTGCAAAAGGATGGTCTCCGCCTGGTCGTTCGCATGGTGCCCTACAGCAACACATGAGCTGGACTCCTGTTGCGCCACGCGGGCAAGGAAATCGTATCGAGCGCGTCTTGCCGCCGCTTCCAGACCGATACCCCATTGTCGCGCCAATTCGGGAACGTCGGCCCGCCCCACAGTACAGGATAATTGCCATTGTTCGGCCAAGCCGCGGACGAAGATGACATCGCCTTGTCCAGCCTCGCCGCGCATACCGTGGTCCAGCGATGCAACGTGCAGATTCACCAGTAAACGATTTTGTAGTGACCGCAGAATATGCAGCAGGGCGACTGAATCGCAGCCTCCAGAAACCGCGACTACAATCGTCGACATCTGAGAAAACGCGCAGGTCTGCTCAATCGACCGTAAAACGGATTCGGCAATCAAAGCGCGAATACCAACGAATACCCGACGTCTACTATGCTATTTCCATAATAACCTCCGGCCTGGAACTTAGGAAATATGAAAGATTCAGTGATATATTCTGTTTTATCGCATACATTAATCAAAATTATTTGTCTTTCATTAACTTTAGTTTGTATTTGATTATGCTCCGATATGCTATAATTCGCTGCGTACGCATCACGTCGAGGATTACATAGTGCTGAGTCCCTTGGATTTCCTGTTCGGGCTGTTTTCGCTCGACGTCGGCATAGACCTGGGTACTGCGTATACCTTGGTTTACGTGCGTGGCAAGGGAATCGTGATTAACGAACCCTCTTTTGTCGCCATCGACCGCAAGACCCGTTCACCGATCGAAGTCGGCGCGCGCGCCAAAGAAATGTGGAGCAAGAATCCGAAGGACATATTGATCGTTCGTCCATTGCGTGACGGTGTGATAAGCGAATACGAAATCACCGCGCGAATGCTGGACTATCTCATCAAGAAGGCTCATGAGCAGAGTTGGGTGCCGGTACCACGGCCACGCGTCGTCGTTGGGATCCCAAGTGGCGTCACTGAAGTAGAAAAGCGCGCCGTTATCGAGGCGACGCTGGACGCCGGGGCGCGTGAAGCCCATCTCATTGAAGAACCGGTTGCGGCGGCGATCGGGGCGAACCTGCCTGTCCTGGAGACGCGCGGCAGCATGGTTGTCGATATCGGCGGTGGTACGACCGAAGTTGCCCTGTTTTCGCTTGGCGGCATCGTCATCAGTCGATCAATCCGCGTAGCTGGCGATGAAATGGATGAAGATATCGTTCAGCACTTGCGCAACAAACACAACCTGCTGATCGGCGAGCCGACCGCGGAAAAAGCCAAGATTGATATAGGCTCGGCTTACCCGCTCCCGCAGGAACGAACCTATATGGTGAAAGGCAGAAACCTGACAACTGGTCTCCCCGACTCTGTTGAGGTGAGTTCCATAGAGATTCGAGAGGCGATCGGCGGATCTGTTAGCATCATATTAGACACGGTTAAGGACGCGCTTGATGACACACCGCCTGAGCTGGTGGCGGACTTGATGGAGAGCGGCATAACGATTGCCGGCGGTGGCGGCCAATTGCGTGGATTGGGCGAAAGGCTGCGCGAGGAAGTGAACATTCGCGCCTGGCTTGCCGACGACGCCATGACTTGTGTCGCGCGTGGCGCCGGCCGTGTGCTGGAAGATTACAACAACTTGCGGCGCCTTCTAACTGGACCGGAGCGCGGCAGTACTCGACACTGAGCGAAACGTCCCGCCGCACGCTTGCGCGGCTGACGGAAGAGCGTACGCAAAGCTACAGGCTGAACTGTGATAAGATAGGTCGAAACCAGCTAGCGCGAGGACTAGTGAGTGAGATCGCTGGTGCGCCCCGGCCGCGTTCTGCTGCTGCTTATGATGCTTGGCCTTTGCGGCGGATTGATTATTCTAAGCATCATCGGCGTTCTGACGCCGGTGGAATCTGTCGCCGCAACTCCTCTTAACGGACTTTCCGGCATGTTGAACCGGCTTTCGCTATCGATCGGCGCGGCCGTCGACGACTTAAACAATCTGGGCCAGCTTCGCGCTCGCATTGCGGATCTAGAGGAGCAACTCGCCCGGCGACAGGTTGAATCTATCCAGTTGCGCGAAGCCGCCAGCGACTATGAGCGATTGATCAGCCTGTTGAACTATACATCGGCCCTGGAGGATCAAGACTTTTTGACGGCGGATGTAATTGCCGTCGAGCAAACTGGAATCGCCCGCGTGATCATCATCAATCGCGGGACGCGGGATGGTGTAGCAGTTGGCATGCCGGTTACAACAGATTTGGGATTGGTCGGGCGCGTAATTCGGGTCAGTGCAAATGCGGCTCAGGTTCAACTGATAAATGACGAAAACAGCGCGGTGAGTTCCCGCCTGCAGGCGACGCGTACGCATGGAAGCATAGTGGGCCAGGCCTCCGGCGTGCTGCGACTGACTATGGTGGATCTGGATGAGGAGATCCGTCAAGGCGATTTGGTCATCACCTCAGGTTTGGGCGGCAACTTCCCCGCCGATCTGCTCGTCGGCCAAGTGACAAGCGTCCGCCAGTTCGAATTCGAGCTTTTTCAGGAAGCCGAAGTACGCAGCTTAATCGATTTCGAGACACTTGAAGTCGTTTTGGTCATTACCAGCTTTGAACCAATCGACTTGATGGTCTTCGAGCAGACGGACGGCAACTAGACATGGGGCGCTACTTGTCCATTCCCATTCTCGGCTTGGCGGCTGCTCTGACTGCCGGCATCGTCCCGCATGTCATCGAATTCTTGATCGCTCTTTTGAGCGCTATCACGCCGGTGCTTAATAATACGCGCGGTCAACTCAACCTTGTCATGCTTTTTGTGATCTGCTGGTCCATCCGCGCGGAGCTTAGCGAAAGCCTGGTTTGGGCCTTCGTTGGCGGGGTTGCGCTGGACTTGCTTTCGATTCTTCCTATTGGTACGACTTCCATCGCCCTTATTTTCATTGCGTTTGCCGTTAATGGCGTCGCGCGTCAACTGTTCCGCATACGCTTGATTTTCCTGATCGTTGTCACACCCATAGCCACGGTATTGCTGACAGCTTATGCGTTATTCGCCTTGGCGATTCTCGGATATGCCTATGGAGTTCCAGACGTGACGCGCCTTGTTCTCATTCCGACGATTCTATTCAATCTATTGGCTGTAATACCGGTATACATGGTCGTCCGCTTGATTCAGCTGCGCCTGGAAGGCGGCTTGCAGATCGCGCCGCAAAGTCTGATACAGGGGTCAACGGCAAGGACACAAGAATGAAATCCAACCGCTTGATCCCATTTCAATCGTGGCGTCTCACGTTTTTTCAAGCTGTGATATTTGCAGTCTTTCTCATCTTTGGCATCCGCATGTATGAGCTGCAAATCCTGCAGCACAATGAATTCCAGGGCAAGGCGAATGAAAACCGGTTAAAGCCTTTGCCTATAGCTGCGCGCCGCGGGGCCATATTCGACCGCTATGACCGACGGCTGGCATTTAACGTGCCCGCGTACAACGTCACTATCATTCCGGCGCAGTTGCCGAGCGGAGTAGAAGAGGAGCTCGCGGTTTATAGTCGACTCTCCGCGCTGGTAGGCGTGCCGCCCACGCGGGAAATCGCCGAACAGTCCAGTCAATTCGTTCGCAGCATTCAAGAACTCGTCGAGGCCGGCGCCGGAATCGAGCCGTTCAGGCCGGTTACCGTGGCGCGGGACGTGCCTCAATTGGCGGCGATGCAAATCCTGGAAGAACGAATCTATATGCCCGGTGTAGATGTAGAGGCTGTGGCAGTAAGGGAATACCCCACAGGAGAATTGACCACTCACGTTGTCGGCTACATGGGTCCCATTCCGGCCGAAGATGCTGTGGCCTTGCGGGCACAGGGTTATAACCCGGCCTTTGACCGAATCGGTTACGAAGGGGTGGAGCGATACCTGGAGAGCCAACTCGCCGGCAAGCGCGGCTCGGTTCTGCGCGAAGTTGACGTCGCCGGTGAGGTCGTAAGAATCATTGATCAAGTCGAACCAATTCCTGGTCAGAATGTCCGACTGACTATTGATACGGCGCTGCAGGCATTTGCGCAGCAGGCGCTTATCGATCAACTGGAGGAGCTCAATACGACGGCTGGTCGTACCATATCGCGGCAGGGCGATGTCATCGCAATGAATCCGAAGACCGGCGAGGTACTGGTGCTCGTCAGTTACCCCAGCTATGACAATTCTCGTTTTGCTCGCGCGATTGATGGGGAGTATTTCCTGGAGATAGCCAACGATCCCTTACGCCCTCTTGTGAACAACACCATAAAAAGCAAATATCCCCCGGGGTCAGTGTGGAAGGTCATTACCGCAGCCGCGGTACTGGAAGAAGATGTCATCGACCCCAATACACTGCTGCTGGACGAAGGCCAAATCCTGGTTGAAAATCGTTACGCGCCCCTCGACCGAGCGGCATCTCAACGTTTTGTCTGCTGGCTGCGCACTGGGCATGGACGAGTCAATATGATTAATGGCATCGCCTGGAGTTGCGATGTCTATTTCTATCAGATCGGCGGCGGCAATCCGAATCTTTCTGCTCGTACGATTCGGCCCGGCGGATTGGGCATCAATGATCTCTTTCGCTACGGCACTGCCTTCGGTATAGGCAGCGAACTGGGAATAGAGTTGCCTTTTGAAAACCCCAATCGCATGCCGGACCCTGACTGGAAGCGCCGCAACGAGGGCGAGAGTTGGTCCACGGGCGATACCTACAACGCCGCATTTGGTCAGGGCTATGTCAATGTGACGCCGCTTCAGTTGATCGCCTCAGTCGCAGCCACAATTAATGGCGGGGTCCTCTATCAGCCTACAATCATTCGTGAATTCCTTGACGAGGAACGGCAGATTATTGAATCGTTCACACCGAATGTCCTGCGAACGATCAATCGCGAAATGATGCAACCAGGTGATGAACTGACATTGCTGCTGCTTGAAGATATGCTTATGAAGCGCGAATCCAGCTTGGCCTGTATCTGCGAGCCGAATTCTCAGTGGTACGATCCAGATCGCTGTGACCCGGAAGGTTATCGAAACACGGTAGACCTGAATCCGGATCCCGGAGTGGAAGACCTTCAGACTTATCGTATCCATATCCCGCTCAACTACAGTTTTAATGGTTCGGTATGCCAGTCCGTGCGCTTTCGCGCAGTGAGCGAGCCATATATCCCGCCATTTGTGTCGCATGGTTCACTTGAATTAGTTCGCAATGGCATGAGAGCCGCGGTGGTCGCTGAAGGCGGGACGGCGCAACCGGCCGCTCTGCCCTATGTCGAAGTTGCCGGAAAGACCGGCACCGCCGAATACTGCGATGACGTCGCCCGGCCCCTCAATCTGTGTGTCCCGGGTCAATGGCCGTCCCACGCTTGGTATACGGGATACGCCCCATTCGATGACCCGGAGATCATCATCATCGCCTTCGTTTACAACGGCGGAGAAGGTTCGCTGACGGCCTTGCCGATCGTTCGCAGGGTGATGGAAGAATATTACCGCCTACAAGTAGAGCGCGGCGAAAGCGCGCTGGATATTTTCTCCGCGAGCAGCGAGGCCTAAGATGCGCCGTATTGCCCGTGAACAGCGACAGCTGTTGAGGCAGTGGAGCCCGGCTGTCTTCGCAGCCGGCGTTTCATGGTTGCTGCTGGTCTTCGTAGGCGATACGCCTTTGGTGCGGTCAATTGGTCTCGCTCTGGCCATCCTGGGGGTCGCCGCCGGCATGCGGCCCATGGGCTTCGTCGCCTCAGCCGCCGGTGGCATTACTTTGGCGCTGAGCCCGGTATTCTGGTCACAGACCGGTGGCAATGAATCACAGCCAGCTCTGACTATTGTCGCCGCAGTACTCGCAGCTGCGGCAATGTTGCTGGCTTCGACCCTGCTTCGTCGCCGAGACCTAGGCATCGGAATAGGCGTTACGGTATTCCTGCTGATCTTCTGGAGTCAAATCGGAACTGCCCAAAGCTTGCGGCTAACCGGATTGGTGACCGCCTGGTTGCTCTTTATCTTAGTGGATATGATTCTGCTGACTAATCCGCGCCCCGGCCTTAAACCGGCAAAAGCGCCTAAACCCTGGCATACGCTGGGACTACTTTTTCTTTTGGCGGCGGGGGCAATAAATGACCCGCTTGTGGTTCTCTTCGCGCCAGCGATTGCGCTCGCTCTTCTGCTATCATACGCCAAGCTGCCGGCTTGGTACTGGTTTGCGGCATTGCTTATCATGTGCGTTGGATTCGTCCTCCTCATTCGCGCATATCTGTTGCCACAGTCTACGAACATAGACTTGCTCGCCTGGCGGGAGGCGATCCGCTGGATTGAACTGGGACAGTTGATTGTGCAGCAGTTCAGTGTTCTCGGAATAGTTCTTGGCGTCATAGGCTTGGCCCGGCTTTCCCGCTGGTATCCACCGCTAGGCGTGGTAACCATGATTGCCTACGCCGCCTACGTCTTTTTCGGCCTGGTGTATTTCGGCGCGCATCGTGAAATCTTGCTGCTTCCCTTGGCGATCATTCAGGTCATGTGGATGACCTATGCGGTTAATACATTCGGACAATGGGTCAACAAGTCCCTCGATAATGACGCCGGCCGCTGGATACACATCGTATCAGCAATTTACTTTCTGCTGCCCGCAATACTGTTGCTCAATATCATACGATCCTGAGCGCGTCCAGAACTGCGGACATCTGGAGCCGCCGGTTAACTGACGTTGCAGCTATTTTTAGGCAATGTCCGATTTTGCTTGCCTGGACTTCAAGCGCGGAATCCAAATCCGAGTATATTAAATAGTGTGTCGCTGATGGCATTGCCTTAAGGTTCTGGTGTGGTTGAACATGCAAGAAGAACTGATTGCGATTAAAGGCGTAAACGATGGTTTGCTTATCTCGCTCAGCACGACAGAGAAATGGCAATCAGTCACTGATCAGCTCGCCGCGCGTATTGATGAGCAGGCCGATTTTTACAACGGCGCCCGCATCACAGTGGAGCTTGGGGCGCGGCCGGTCCCGAAATATGAACTAAGTTCTTTGAAGGCCCTGCTCGAACGCCGCGGTCTGAAGTTGGGTCTGGTAATTAGCGAGAGCGACACAACTAGAAACTCAGCGATCGCGCTGGAGGTGCCGACGCGGGAAAATGGCCGGGCCGAATCTCATACAACCGCGAAGCAAGCGGGCCTGCAAGAGACCGCGCCCGTCGATTCGGAAGAGACGGGTACACTCGGTACGCTGTTCCGGCGCACATTACGGTCTGGCAGGACGATTCATAGTGAAGGTCACGTTGTGGTATTCGGCGATGTTAACCCTGGCGCCAAAGTTATCGCTGCCGGTGATATTGTCATTTGGGGCAAGCTGCGCGGCTATGCGCACGCCGGGGTGAAGGGCGACGAGACCGCCATAGTCTGTGCGCTGGATATGAGCCCCAGCCAACTGAGGATCGCCGGCCATGTCGCCACGTCGCCGCCCGGCAGGAGAAAAGGCGTCCTGCCGGAAGTAGCTAAAGTTCGTGACAGCCAGATCATTGTGGAAGCCAGGGAGTAAACCGGGAAAGGATGCCTCATGGCAGGGAAAGTTGTAACGATTTCATCAGGTAAAGGCGGCGTCGGCAAGACGACCGCCACGGCGAATCTTGGGATATCTTTGGCGAGCTTGGGCAAGAAGGTCGTCGTCATTGATGCCGATATCGGTCTCCGCAATCTTGACGTCATCATGGGCCTGGAAAACCGCATTGTTTACGATCTTGTCGATATCGTCGAAGGCCGAAGCAAGCTGCGTCAGAGCATGATCAAGCACAAGAAGTTTGAGGACCTGTTTCTTATCCCGGCGGCGCAAACGCGGGACAAGATGGCCGTCAGCCCGGACGATATGGTGAAACTGGCGGACGAATTGCGCGAAGACTTTGACTATATCCTCATCGACTCCCCCGCCGGCATCGAGCGTGGATTCCGCAACGCTCTCGAGCCCGCCGACGAAGTTCTGATTGTGACAAACCCCGAAGTCTCGGCAGTGCGCGATGCAGACCGAATCACTGGACTCATTGAGGCGGCGGAAAAAGGACCCGGCCGGTTGATCATCAACCGCCTAAAGCCGGATCTGGTCAAGAAAGGCGAAATGCTCTCGTCGGACGATGTATACGATATTTTGGGTCTGACAATTATCGGCATCATTCCCGAGGATGAACTGGTTCTGTCCGCATCCAATAGCGGGATTCCCGTCACGCTCAATTTGAATTCCAAGGCCGGCACGGCCTTCAACAATGTTGCGAGACGGCTGACCGGCGAAGACGTGCCTTTCATGAACCTCAATGGCCATTCTAGTATTCTGCAGCGCCTGGTCAGTTTCCTCGATGGGATTTAGAACGCAAATATTTCGGCGACCGAGACAGCTACAGCCACCAGTAAAGGAATTCCCAATGACGAGTCTATTGAATCGATTGTTCGGCCGCGCGAAGAGAGGAAGCGGCGCCACAGCCAAGGACAGACTTCACTTTGTCTTGCAACACGACCGCATCAATCTTCCGCCGGAGCGAGCCGAAGAGATGAAAAAAGAGATCCTGGCGGTGATTGTCAAGTACCTGGCGGTCGATAAGGATCGTGTGGAAATCGCCTTGGAACAGCGCGATCGACTGCATAGCAAGCTGGTCGCCGAGATCCCAATTGTCAACGAGACTTACAAGTCTGAAAACCATCGGGCGCAAGCTGCCGCGGCTGTTTCAACTCCTGCCGAGTCCAACGGCGCCGGCAAGGTCAAAGAGTCCGACGCGGATAATGCGAGTGAGGACAACGCCGCCGATGATGAAAGCAAAGAGCCTGTCTTAGACACAAGCGAACACGACCCGCCCGTGGATGACGGCAAGCGCTAGTCCTTTCCAGACCAACCGTCCCCACTGCCGGTCAAAGTCAACAACTGCCAGTCACACGTGACATACTTCTTTACCTCGGCGGCTTCCCGCGCTGTCTATCTGCATCCCCTACCCTGTGTGTACCATTAATGATCAGTATAATAGCCGGACGAGAGGAAAGATCTGGCCGGCTCACACGATGGAAAGTTTTAGCATCTGGCGCCGATTTGACTATGTGCTGTTTGCCGCTACTGTAGCGCTGGTCGTATTTGGCATTCTTATGATAGACAGCGCCACGCAAGACGCCATCGACGACGACATCATTAGTCGCGTGCCGGACCAGATCAACTTCGCCCTCATCGGGTTTTCCGTGTCGATAGTGATCGCGGCAATCGACTATCGGCTGCTGGGCGGAATTAGCCCCTGGCTATACGGCTTCATGGTATTTCTGCTGATATTGGTGCGCTTTTTTGGCGTCGAGGGCGCGGGCGGCGCAACCCGCTGGCTTAATGTTGGTATCCGAATTCAGCCATCGGAGATCGGCAAAATCATCATGATCATTACGTTGTCGCAGTATATTGCCGGGCGCTATGTGGAGATGGGAAAGCTAGGCACCGTATTACTAACTTTTCTCCACATGGCTGTACCGGCAGCACTGATCTTTGACCAGCCCGATCTGGGCACGACGATAGTTTTCCTGGTCATCTGGGCCGTCATCATCTGGTCCGCCGGTCTGCGCATAAAGCACATCATGCTGTTTGTCAGCGCCGGTGTAATCATCCTGATCATTGTTTTCCCGCTGCTGCCGACATATCAGCAGGCGCGAGTCGAGACATTCCTGGCGCCCGATACCGAGTCGGACGCTTATTACAATATTGAACAAGCGCTGATCAGTATCGGTTCGGGCGGCCTGTTGGGTAAAGGTTACTATGTTGGTTCACAGAATACCGGCCGGTTCTTGAGAGTGCGTCATACAGATTTTATCTTCAGCGTGATCGCTCACGAGTTCGGCATGGCAGGCAGTGTAGCTCTCTTGGCGATGTTCGCTCTCGTACTTTCGCGAATACTTCGAGGCGCCAGAGAAGCAAATGATCCATTAGGCAGTATGATCTGTTATGGCGTTGCCGCCATGATCTTTTTTCAGACCACGGTATCCGTCGGCATGAACCTAAATCTGATGCCGGTCACAGGCCTGACCCTGCCCTTCGTTAGCTCCGGCGGCACATCTCTGCTTTTCACAATGGTCGGCATCGGCCTGGTCCAAAGCGTCATCATGCGCCGCCGCCGCATCAATGCATGAGCGCCCGAGCAACAGCGATATCCGCAAGCGCCTAAATGGAGTTGACTTTTGACAGACGTTATGAATTCCCCCGTGCGCACCCGCTATGCCCCGAGCCCAACAGGTCCACAGCATATAGGCGGGATTCATACCGCGCTTTTTTCCTGGTTGTACGCCCGGCGTCATGGCGGTGAATTCATCTTGCGCATCGAAGACACCGACCAAAAGCGCACCGTGCCCGGCTCCATAGAGTTGATCGAGCAGTCCTTTGACTGGCTCGGCATGGACATCGACGAGGGCCCGCGCCAAGGAGGCGCCTTCGGACCTTATATCCAGTCGGAACGGCTGGAGCTTTATCAGACCTGGGCGAACTGGCTGGTGGACAGTGGCCATGCTTACAAGTGCTTCGCAACCGCTGATGAACTCAAGGAAATGCGCACAACAGGGAGAGGCTACGATCGGCGCTATCGCGATTATCCGGCGGCTCGAGCGGCCGAACTGGAAGCGCAGGGCAAACCTTTTGTGATTCGTTTCAAGATGCCATTGTCCGGGCTGACCGCAGGTCAAGACATGATTCGCGGTACTGTGGAGTTTGACAATGCGCAGCTGCAGGACGCCGTCCTGATGAAATCAGACGGCTTCCCCACGTATCACTTGGCGCACATTGTGGATGACCATCACATGAAGATTTCTCATGTAACGCGCGCGATAGAATGGCTGCCTTCCTTTCCACTGCATTTGCAAATCTGGGGGGCATTTGGCTGGCCACAGCCCCAATACGCCCACTTGCCGGTGCTACTCAATCCAAACGGCAAAGGCAAACTCAGCAAACGCAAGCAACAGTTTGCCGATGCAGGCAAGAGTGTTCCGGTGCTGGTGCACGAATTTATCGACGCCGGTTATTTGCCGGAGGCGGTCATGAACTTTCTGACAAACATCGGCTGGAACTTCGGCGATGATCAAGAGCTGTTTTCGACTGGGGAAGCGATCGAACGATTCGACCTCGAAAACGTTAATTCGTCGAACAGCGCCTACCCTGTCGCGAAGCTCGACTGGCTCAACAGGCAATACATCCAGACATCAAAGGTCGAGTATTTGGCAAGTCTGCTTAAGCCGGTCTTGAAAAACGCGCGCCACAATGTTGACGAAGAACTGCTGTTGCAGGTCGTCCCAATACTGCAAGTTCGCTTGAAGACCTTGAAGGATGTGGTCCCGATGGCCGGTTTCTTTTTTGAAGACTGGGCGGCATTCCAAGCGCCGCCGCCCGATGTCCTGATTCAGCGCAAAATGGATAGCGCTACTACCGCTGACGTGCTAGCGGGATCTGTACCGGTTTTGCAGGCCCTCAGCGATTTCAAAGCCAGCGCTCAGCATACCGCCATCGCCCAGTTTGCCAAGGATTGTGGTCTCAAGAACGGCCAGGTGTTCGGCACCTTGCGCGCGGCGGTATCAGGCCAGCGAGTCTCGCCCCCGACATTTGAAACCATGGAAATTCTTGGACGAGACGAATCGCTCCGACGTATTGAGCTTGCGCGGCAGTCACTGGCCCAGCCGACAAACTGAGGCGCTTGGGACACCCGGCTGTTGCACAAGTACCCTGCAGCTGCGGACTTGAAAGACTTGCAGCGAACTGTTAGTATCAGAGTCACTCAGTGGGAGATAGTTTAATCGGCAAAACAGCGGACTCTGGATCCGCCATTCCTGGTTCGAGTCCAGGTCTCCCAGATATGGCGCAGGGCTCACAGAACTTGTGAGTCTTTTTTTGTTCGCTATTGACCCACGCCATAGCAATCGCTTTAGAGGCTCATGCCACGGAAAGTACGACCAACTCCACCCATTTGCGAAACTCTTCGTGCTGGGCGTTGTACAGCAGGCGCGTGCGCAAGGGCAAACCCAACCACATGTAGGAAAGCTTGCGCCGCTCCTCGCGCGTTGTGTGATCAACGATCTCACGATACCAACTGGGGAAACGCAGGAAAACGCTTGGGTGTTGCATGACGCTGTCTCTTACGCGCCAATACAGCATTACAAATAACACAAATGCAAATACACCGATTAGGATCAGAAACGAAGACGGCACCAGCAATACAAAGATAAGGTAAGCTGTCGCCAGGCCCCAAACACATGCTTCGAATAGCGGGCTGAAACCCACTTCGTCGCCATATCGTTGAAAGGCCGATAGAATTGGCTCCTTATAGAATCCCAGCGTTACCAGGCAAGCGCGCAGGAACATTAGGCAGAATGTGAACAATACTAAGGGCAATATGGTCGACATTGAACTATTCCCAAGCCCGCGCCAGCAGGCCTAAAAGCCGGCCACGGAGAGACTTATCCACCCGCCGCTCCTGTGATCGCACCATCGGATACACGGAATCCATGCCGCAATTCGCCCGGGACGCGCGTCTCCAGATTCGGATTTGGATAAGGCGTACACGGCAAAGGGATCCGCCAACATTGCGACGCGCCATCAGCCGGGACGTTTAACGTCAATCCACTATCCGTCGCGTATTCCTCATGAGAAACGGGCGGGAGAGGATAGAATCCCCGATCTGGACCGGCTGGCAGCGGATACGATTTCAACTGGATAATCAAGAAAGCCACATAAGCAGTACAAAGAGCGGTTATGACAAAAACAATCAGCTTCCGCCTGCTCAACGATAACGTCTGCCACGACTGGAGTGACAGAATAACAGCTATTGCCGCGAGGCTCCAAAGGACGTATCGCACGTATTTGGGTTCGGGAAAACTCAAAAACCAGATCAGAAGAGTCCCCAAAAGCGGCGCCAGAGTCCAATGACTAAGATGATGGTCAAGCGTCGAGTCGCGAGATCGCAAGAGTCCTATGGCATGGGAAGCGAGCCCGGTGAGCGCGATCAAGGTCGGCAGCATAGTGGGCATGATGTTTCCGCTAAATCGACGCAGCCACGGGCCCAACCAGTCCCAACTACCAAGCACAGTCGCCCTGTCAGCGCCTCGTAAACGAGTGTTCCCCGCCATGTTCAACTGCCGCTCCTGAAGCTGCTCCGCAGGAATTGCCCAATCAACGTTAACGCGGCCAAAGGTATGCGGATAGGCGACATATCCGCTCGTGATTGCGCCGCGAACCATCCAAGGAAGCAGGAAGGCGCATCCAGCAATCGCGATCGGTATCAGGGTTCGTGCCAGTCCTTCCCCACAAGGACGATTGCGACAGCGCTGGAGCCATACTGCGAAGGCGAACACAGTGATCATGACGGCAAAAACTGAAAAGCTCTGCTTTATCGTAAGCCCGGTCACGATGATCAGGGCAAGACGATAAACCAGGTAATTCGGCGATTCTCCCTTTGTCCGCCAGTCCTGGAGGAAATCCAGTAAAAAAATCATGCTGACAAAGCCGACCAGATCGACGATGGTATCGGTAAGGAAATGACTTATGCCGCCCAGCGTGGCTGTGTAATATAAGACATATGGCATTGTCAATGCCGCGAAGATCCAGGACCAGCGCAGTTCCCCCGAGTTTCGGCAACGGCACAGATTCAACCCTGCTTTTGTGGCGTAAACCAGGTAAACCAAGATCAACAAGCCTGTCGCGATATGATGAGATCTGCCGGACCAGATGAAAGCATCCAGCAGCGCGTCGTAGAGATATACTGATTGATTGAACGCCAGCGACGAAAATAGATTCCCCAGCCCCGGCACGAGAGGATAAGCGTCAATCCACATTACCGCCTGCATATCGCGGAAACCAGTGTCATATGCGACCGGCACTCCAAGAGCGCGATTGGACACCCATAGCACCAGCGCTAAAACGAGCAACAAGAATGGCTTGTCTTGCGGCAGTCGTCGCGCAATCTTTGCGATCAGCCTGCGCTGAGAGAACATCGCTATCATGGCTGACGCTGCTAAGAGAAGCAGAACGGCATCGTTTACCGGGAAAACAAGATGCCACAGTTGCAGGAATCCCAATGCCGCAGCCCAGCCGAACCAGAATCCGTCCAGCCAACGCCAACCTGAGCTGGGCGATTTGCCAAGCATTTTGAGTATGAACGTCCCGAGCCCACTGAATACTAGAAAGAGTATCAGCCAGCTAATCAGAATTGAGGACATGGAGCTTAGCAGTTCCAGCACTTGGGTTGTCACCTCTCAACAGCCGAGCCGGGCGACCGTCAATATACTGAGACTCGATTATAGTCTCTGACTTTGCATCATGCGATTATGATCCGAACGGGGAGTGGTGAATTCGCTTTGGGCGAATCGCGCGAAAAGCGCGCTCTGCAGATAAGCTATGATATTTATGTCGATTCGCGCCGCTGGCGCAAGCGAATAAAAGAGGCGTACTGTTGCACGCCCCAAAAGCTGTGTTCACGAAACGGAGTTGCTTAACGCCGTTCCTTGAGCCGAGCCGATTTGCCGCGCCGGTTGCGCAAGTAGTAGAGTTGCGCTCGGCGGACCTTCGCCCGCCGAAGTATTTCCACCCTTTCAACGCGGGGGCTGCGCAACAGAAAAGTGCGCTCCACGCCAATGCCATGGCTTGCGATGCGCCGAACCGTGAAATTCGCCTCATTGCCGCCCTTGCGCGCCCGAATCACAACACCTTGAAAGACTTGCACACGCTCGCGGCTGCCTTCGACAATGCGAACATGCACCTTTACCGTATCGCCCGACTCAATAGTCGGATGTCGATGATTCTCTGCGACCAGTGTTTGCATCAATTGCTGGCTCATGACAGATGTCCTTCAAAAAAACACGCCCGAAGGCGTCATCTAAACTTCCCGAATGTGAGCCAGTTTACCAGAAGCCGGCGGCAGTATTCAAGGGTGATCACAGAGGACTTGAATCCTCCGAACTAGCCTTCGCCCAAGCTTGATCGAACAGCGGAGTTGAAGCTCAGGGAATCTGCAAGACTTGACCGGCATTCAAGCTATCGACGTCTTCAATGTTGTTGAGCGCCGCCAATACCTCCACAGTAGTGCCAAAGGTGACCGCAATCTCAAATAGCGTGTCATTTTGCTGCACGGTGTACGTCCGGCTCGGGGTCGCGGCTCCACTCAACTGCGCGCTGAAAGTATCCAACGAGTCCGATTGCGCATTGTCAAGCAGCGCCTCCTGCGCCTGTTCTATAAGCGCGCTTCGCGTATCATCGCTGCTGGCAATCTCAACCTCGTCCGGAGCGCTCGTCGCCGGGATTTGCGCCGCCGCAAACGTCGCCGTCGGCAGGGAAGTTGGCGGGGGTATGAAGCCTGTAGTTCCGCACTGTGGAATCGTGACTGGTTGACCGACCGCTATCCGATCCGGATTAACGATATCGCTGGCTGCCGCGATCGCTTCAACAGTGACGCCGTAAGCCAGGGACAATTGAAACAAGGTTTCGCCTGCGCGAATTTCGTGTACACAGTCTTCACCAGGTGGAATAGTCTCCCGGACGATCGGCGCGGCAGTCGCTTGGCCGACGGCGCCGGACAGTCCGGTTGTACCACTGTCAGACACAGTCTCTTGCCCGGCTGCAGGCTGCGTCTGAAGCGCGATTAACGCAGTCGCCGTAAGCGCAAATTGATCAACTGTCTGCTCTGTCGCGGTGGGTTGAGGTACGTCGGTTGCCGGGAGCGGAGTTGGCTCTTCTACTTGTGCCGCTACCGCGGTTGGCGACGGGTATTCGCGGGCGACCGGCTGCTCCTGGATTACCTCGCTTGTATCACGAAAACAAGCGGTTAGAAGCAATGAAACCATAATCATTGCCAGCGACACATGGCACCACCGGCTAAGATTCGACATCTATCGGCAACTCCTCATCGCAAGGTCGACCAGCGCTGCAACCTGTCGATCTATACACGAACGATCGCGAAACTGAGCCAAGTCTCGGTTTCAAGTTCATTATAGGTACAGTCGGGATAATGGACAAACGAGAAGCGGACGGGCTTCCATAGCGATATGAGATTGCCTAGTCTGGAGGGAAAATCAAGCCAGCCAGCCAGCAGAGGCCGCGGCAAGAACAAGGAGACCGGCGGCGATGCGATAGTAACCGAAAACGACAAAACTGCTCCGCGCGATAAATCTGAGAAGCCAGTCAATGGCCAGCCAGGCGAAGAGCGCCGAAAGCGCCGCGCCAATGAAGAGAAGTAAGAGTTGACTCGTATCGAGCGAGTCGAACGAAGCCAGCAACTTGTAGACCGTGGCGCCGCCCAGAAGCGGAATAGCCAGGAAAAATGAGAATTCTGTAGCGAGTCGTCGATTCATCCCTGCGAGCATGCCCCCGACGATTGAACTGCCAGAGCGTGATACGCCTGGTATCAGCGCCAGTACCTGGACCAGACCGACCACTATTGCCTGTCGCAGAGATATACTTGAGATCGCTGTGGGTTCTTCCGCTCTGAGTTTCAGAGTGGATAGCTTTCGCTCAACCAGAAGAAACACGACGCCGCCAAGGATGAGCGACACCGCGACCACGTGAGGGGTAAAGAGCAGCGCTTCGATTTGCCTGCCGAATAAGAATCCGGTTGCCGCCGCCGGAAGGCTTCCCAGCGCGACCCTCAGCCAGAATCCCCGCGCTGCGGGCGCGTTGCGTATTTCCTTGACGTGCGAGAGCAATGTACTCCGATAGTAAGCTATCACCGCTGCGACAGCACCGATTTGAATGAAGATTTCAAATACAGAGTCCATCACATCGAACTTGAGCAGTGAAGTGCCGACGACCAGATGTCCGGTGGAAGATATCGGCAGAAACTCTGTGACTCCCTCGATGAGCGACAAAATGACGACTTTGATGATATCTTCTATCATAAGTGGTTCCGACGAGTGATGATCTTGTTGTCTCGCTTCAAACGGCGACGAAGAGCCGGTGCCCCAGGAACAATCCTGCCGCGGCGGCAAGCAGGCAAAGCCCGTTGTTAAGGATCACGTTGAGCAAAGGTAACCCGAGAGCGCCATCACCGAACAGTGACAGGCTGTCATTAGCGTATGTTGAAAAAGTGGTGAATGCGCCAAAGAATCCCGTGCCTGCCAGCAGCCGAACATGCGCCGGTATTCCCGCGCGGGCGCTGAACCAAACACCGAACAGCGCAAACCCAAAGGAGCCAATGACGTTTACAATCAGCGTCCCATAAGGAAATGCGCCCAATCGCGATACCAGCAAGGCGTCTGTCCACATTGACAGCAAGTAACGCGCGCCGGCGCCGAAAAAACCGCCAATACCAACGAATACCAGATTGTTCAACATTGATGATCGACTCTGCTATTTTGTCTTGGGCCGGCAAATGTCATGCTAGAACGCAGACGTCATTACTGTAGCACGGAATCGACAAAATCGCGCGGCAAGCACTTGCGACGTGCATCCAGCAAGTTTGTGCAGTAAACTGGCAGCCCACCAACGGAATGCTGTATGAATTACTATAGATTACTTGCGAGCAATCCAGACTTCGCCAAGCTGTGGGCGGCCCAACTTGTCAGCCTGCTGGGCGATTGGTTCAGTACGATCGTTATTTCGGCTTTGATCGTAAGATATACCGAAGGCACCGGTATTCAGGGTATCGCCGTCAGTGGCTTCCTGATCGCGCGGATGCTTCCGCCTTTATTGATGCGACCGCTGGCGGGGGTTTTGGCCGATCGCTTCGACCGCAAGCGACTCCTGATAGCCAGCGATCTGATACGCGCCCTGGTCGTCTTGGGTTTGCTCTTCACCACGAGAAGTCCGGACTACCTGCCTCTCGTCTATGTCTTCGTCGTTGTCCAATTCCTGGTCTCCTCTCTGTTCGAACCGGCGCGTAATGCCATCATGCCGACTATTCTATACCGGCACCAGTTGATCATCGGCAACACCTTGAGCAGCATAACCTGGTCGGCGATGTTGGCGATAGGCGCGATCACCGGAGGCATTGTGGCGGAGCTCTTCGGCACAGAAATCGCCCTCGTCATCGATTCATTTACCTTTATTCTATCGGCGCTTCTGGTTGCACTGATCGCTATACCTGCCACGCCTCGTTCGGAAATCGGTCAAGACAAACGCGACAGAAAGGATACATCCGAACGAACATTTCTTGACGGCATTCGCTATTTCCTCCGGCATCCGGAAACGGCCGCAGCCATATTCGTTAAAGCAGGACAGAGCATCACCAGCGCCGACACGCTGCTGATCATCTACGGTACGCAGGTATTCGCGCTTGGCGATCAAGGGATCACCTCTATGGCGATCCTGTGGGCAGCGTTCGGCTTCGGCGCAATTATCGGACCGCTGATCACCAACCGGTTCAGTGATGACTCGGTGCGCACGCTGCGCCGGTTGATCGTCATTGGCTTTGTTCTTATCGTCATTGGCTGGCTTATCTGGGGCGTCGCGCCTTCTCTCGAAATCTTGACGCTTGCGGTAATCGTGAGAGCAATGGGCGGCTCGGTAAACTGGACCTATAGCTCAGTCATCATTCAGCAGCAGGTGCCCGACGAATACCTTGGGCGCATGTTTTCCCTCGACTTCGCCGGCTTCGAATTGGTTCAGACCATTGGAATCCTGGTTGTTGGTATAGCGATTGACGTCTTCGGCGAGGGTGGTATACAGAGCGTCGTATTTGCTTCGGCGCTGGCGGCGCTAGTGCCGCTGCTGCTGTGGATTCAAGTCGTGCATTGGCTGGAGAAACGTGAAACGAGGGCGGCTTGGACCGCCCCGGAGTTAGCCGCAGGGGGTTAATATGGCGAGTTTTCAGTATCACGCGGATATCGTCAAAAATTATCCGGGCTTGGTCGGCGGAGTCATCATCGCCACCGGGATTAAAAACACCCCCACATCCGATGCGCTGCGCGCCGCCTATCTTGCCGAGCAGGCCGCGGTCAAGAACCGTATAGGCGCTGCGCCGTTGAGCGAACTCCCTTCTTTGAACGCCTGGCGCCGGGCTTTCAGCGCTTTCGGCGTCTCCCCAACCAAGTATCGCAGCGCGTCGGAGGCCCTGCTGCGCCGACTGACCAAGAAGGGTGATATTCCCAGCATCAACACCTTGGTCGATATCGGCAACCTGGTGAGCATCCGTTACGGATTGCCCGTTGCCATCTTCGATACGCGGCAGATCGCGCCTCCCATAACAGTACACTATTCCGACGGGGGCGAAGTTTACGCCGAATTGGCCACCGGCGAGATAATGCACCCGGAGATTGGCGAAGTCATATTCTCTGACGAGGAGAAGATGGTGGTGGCGCGGCGCTGGTGTTGGAGACAGAGCGCCACAAGCGCGTCCAGCGAAACGACAACCGATGCCGTCATTACCGTAGAGGCGCATCACGAAAATGGCCGTACTGATATAGAAAACTCAATTGAAGACCTCATATCGTTATTGGCTCAATATGCGGGCGGGCGACATGACAGCGCCCTGTTGGACGGCCGCAATCCTTCCCATTAGGCGAGCCGCAGCCGCGCGCTCAGAACGGGCGGTATCTGAGCATACTTCCGCCAGCTGAGCTGTTCGCCCTCGGGGAAGTCTTCAGATGTGAACGCCGGCTCGAGCAGGCCGTCCAGTACGAAGCCGGCGGCGAATGCTGTGCCGAGCAATTTAGAAAGCGGACGATGATAATAATAATGCGGAGTCGGTTCGCCGGGGGCGCCGGCGCCTTTGACCGGCGGCATTTCAAGGTAGTGGCTTAACTTCACAGAGAAGCGATCGACGACGGTTCCGTCGCGGTCTTCTTTTTCATGTATGAAGATCGGATTATTGGAGTTGAAAGCGGGGTGCATCGTTGAGAAGACGAACCGGCCCAACTTGCTTAACAGCCTGCTCGCGGCATTGAACAGCGGCGCCGTCGTCGGAATGTCCATCAGGGTCATGGCGCATGTGACGGCATCGAATCGACCCGCGCCCAGTTGCAGCAGCGCTTTCTCGTCGGTGGCGTCGCATTCGATATAATTGATGATCCCGTCATGAGCGGCGCTGCGCCGGCGCGCCAACTCTATCAGTTTTTCGCTGAAGTCAATGGCGGTGACATTTGCGCCGAGCGCCGCCAGCCGGCGCGCCAACGCGCCATTGCCACAGCCGACATCAAGCACTGATTCGCCGGCCCGCAGAGCCAGCAATTGCAGAACACCCGGCTCGATCAAAGTCCGATGAAAGTCGTTGCCGTCATCACCGTGCAGCTCGTCCCAGAAGCTTGCCTTCCGGTTCCAAAGGTCGCGACCTTCTTCATTGAGTCCCTTGATATCCACTGCGAACTCCTTAGGGTAGTCGATAGATTCTACTGTGTCGGCGGGATAGTTTACAGCGCCGGCGACTCGCCCGTACGCACAGCCCCCACCCCAAACCCCTAGTCTCCCCATCTCTATGGGGAGCATCCCATAAAGAGGGAGGGGCTTAAATTCTGAGGCGAAGGCCAGGAGGGAGCTGCTGGTGAAGCGGGCGCCGCGCCAGGCGAGGGCGGCGGCGATGACGGTGTCGTCGTGGCGGCCGGGCGCGAATATCCCCTGATCAGCCCGCAGCCCGGCTGGTACGAGCTTGATCCGGAGCGCGTCTGGCGCGATGTCTGCGCTGGCTCTCGCTTTCGGGCGGTAGAGAGTTGACATAATGAGAGGCTTTTTTTGCAATTTGCAGTTGCATCGTCAGCTACTACCTGGGGCGACAGCTATCAAGAAGAGAGCTTCAAGAGCAAACGCGAGTTGGTCAGCGAGTATCTGGAAGCAGTCGATCCGAAATATGTATGGGATTTAGGCGCGAATGACGGTGTATTCAGCCGTATTGCCAGCCGGAAGCAGGCCTTTACCGTCTCGATAGACAGCGACCCCGGTGTTGTTGAAGCGAATTACATTCAGGCCAAAGCGCAAAAGGAAGCACATCTGCATCCGCTGCTGATAGATCCGGCCAATCATTCAGCTAGATTGGACCGCGACAATTTTTGCTTCATTGGCAGCATGGTTGATCGTCGAGTTTGCGCCTAAATCGGATGCCAAGGTTCAACTCTGGCGACGACATATTTGTGGCATACGAACAATGCCGGTTTGAGGAGACATTCGGCAGCTTTTGCGAAATCATAGGCAGCCAGAGAATTCGGCGTTTGGAGCGTATTCTGTATCTTTTGAAGCGCAAACTACAATATGGCTGCCAGCGAAGCAGTTCATAATTGAACTGAAATTTACACTATGCGTTTATGCAGTTTCGGAGAACTGAGAATGTGGAGATAAGGGGACTCGAACCCCTGGCCTCGTCAGTGCGATTGACGCGCTCTCCCAACTGAGCTATATCCCCTTGTGGAG
>JAPOYU010000086.1:24505-26579 GCA_026706395.1 Chloroflexota bacterium | reverse complement strand
GAACATTTGTTCTTCCCTTCCGCTCAAAATGATGATACACTTTCCCTATGGACTTGACTGTCTCATGCCCTCAATCTCGGCTCTCAGCGGATTCCGTCCTCGGATTTCCGCCGTCGCCGCCCGACCGAGGGGGTACTCCCCCCCTCCCCCGTATCTATACTGTATGTATATACTTGCCGATTTACGGGCAGCTGGGATATTTTCAAGACTCTCTGGCGCCGGCTCGCGTGCAAACGAAAATCATACCGGCGGCTTCCGGCCTATTGTCCGTTTCGGCCAGAAAACTATGCCTATTGTCCGAAAAAAATTTTTCTTTGTCCGACAATGGACAATGTCGGACAATGCGCAAACGAAAAGCTAACAATCGCTCCGCCAATTGCTGCTCGCTCGCGAATCGCCATAGTGCCGGGATACAGCGGGAAATGATCAGGACGAACCGCGGACGCAGGCTGGAATCAAACGCCAGGCCGCCAATACCGGACAAGCCTTACACTTTCATTCTGTGAAACGAAGTATGCGAGGATCTCAAATGAAAATCACTGACGTGCAAGCTTGTGTCATCGGCCGGGAGGAACCGGATAGCGGCGGCAGCGTCTGGACCTTCGTCCGCGTCTACACCGATGAAGGCATCACCGGCACGGGCGAATGCAACTCGGGCGGTCCCGGTTTCTCGGGCTTCGCCACCAAAGCCGCCATCCTGGCGCTGCGCGAATCGCTCATCGGCGAAGACCCCTTCAACATCAACCTCATCTATGAGAAGCTGCGCCGGGCCGGGCGTTATGGCGGCGCCGGGAACGCGCCTCTGATCTTCGCGCTGACCGGCATCGACAACGCCCTGCATGACATCGTCGGCAAGGCGCTGGGCGTACCGGTCTACAAGCTGCTGGGCGGCAAGTTCCGCGACCGCATCCGCCTCTATGCCGATTGTCACTTCGGCGAGGAAGACAGCCCGGCCTCCTTCGGCGAGAAGGCGCTGGAAGCGGTGGCCGAGGGTTACGGCGCGGTGAAATTCGATGTCGATTACACCGGCCATGCCAAGCTTGACCCCTACACCGGGACCGTCGGCGCCCAAGAGATGAGTCACATCATCAGCCTGGTCGAAGGCGTGCGGCATGCCATCGGTTTTGAAATTGATCTGGCTGTCGACTGCCACGGTCACTTTGACCTGCCCTCCGCGATCACCTTAGCTCGCGCGCTTGAGCCGCTGCGTCTGCTCTGGCTGGAAGAGCCGGTGCCGGCCGAAAACGTAGACGCGCTGGCGCAGGTCCGCGCTTCGACCTCGACTGTGATT
Organism: Chloroflexota bacterium; assembly: GCA_026706395.1. Next base: position 25,288 of record JAPOYU010000086.1, on the reverse strand, counting down.
TGCACCGGCGAAAACCAGTACACGCGCTTCGATTTCCTGGAGCTATTTGCCAAGGGGGCTTGCGATGTGATCATGCCGGACCTGGCGAAAGCCGGCGGCATCGCCGAAGGAAAACGCATCGCTGACCTGGCCGACGCGCATTACATCCCCATCGCGCCGCACAATGTCTCATCGCCGCTGGGCATGATGGCGGCCTGCCACGTCATGGCGGCCGTGCCCAACTTTCTGTTCCTGGAGTTCCACGCTCGCTCGATTTCCTGGTGGAGCGACCTGTGCGATGGCGAAAAGCCCTTCGTGCAGGATGGCCTCATGACCGTGTCCGAGGCGCCCGGCATCGGCGTCGAACTGAACGATGATGCCGCGAGATCACTGCTTTGGAACGGCGACAGCTATTTCGATTGAACTGAGGCGGCATTTGGCGGCGCTTAAACTAGGCGCTATACTTAGAGTCAGCGTAATAGGTACGCGGAGTTGGGACGAGTTATGGATTGGGCTAATGTGCTGGAAAATGCGCTGCCGGTTTTCACAATTTGCGGCGTCTTTTTCTTGTGGCTGCGCCAGGACAACAAAAGGCTCGAAGACAAGATAGACGGGGATGTCACAAAGCTGCGCAATGACATGACCAAACAGAACGAGCAGCTGCGAAACGATATGAACACACGCTTTGATGCGGTCGATGCTCGTGTGCGCGGGGTCGAAGCTCGTCTGCGCGGGGTCGAAACTGAACAAGCGCGTTTGGTCGGCTTGTTGGAAGGTTTGGCGCTGACGGACCGTCTTCCTGCA
>JAPOYU010000086.1:0-24466 GCA_026706395.1 Chloroflexota bacterium | reverse complement strand
AGGTTTGGCGCTGACGGACCGTCTTCCTGCACGAGAGGACGCCCTCGATTAGGCTGGTTGCTTCAATTGTCAGCTACAGAGTGACCGGCTCACCGGTGTCGCAGGCGCGGACGATGCCGAATACCAGTTCCATGGTCTTGATGTTGTCCTGCGCCGATGTGCCTGTCGACGTCCCCCGCGTCACCGCTTCGTAGAATTCACCCAGCAGATAATCCTGCGCCATGCGCTCCATTTGAACCAGCGGCACTTCCCGCCGCTCCTCATGTACATTGACCAGGGCGCCGGGTCCGTCGCCAACGCGCAACAGCTTTTGCACGAGCACAGTGTCGTCCTCGACCAGGAGGGCGCCGCGCTCACACTCAAAGCGCCAGTTGGCATTCCAGGTGGTCTCCAGCGCTTGGGAGCACCAGGAACCGGTGTAACTGGCTTGCACGCCATTGGCGAAGCCGATGTGGACTGAGGCGCTGGCGTCGCCGGCGTACCAACTCCAAGGCGGGTTCCAACTGCGGGCGCTGATGAAAGCGGCGTCGCTGCCCAGGAAGTAGCGCATGGCATCGAATTGATGGATGGCCATATCGACGATCAGCGGATGCGCCATCTGGTCGCGGAAGCCGCCGAAATGCGGACCTTTGTAGAAGGCGACGTTTAGCGCCGCGACCGCGCCCAGCTCACCGCTATCAAGGACGCTCTTGATCGTTTGTGTCACCGGCAGATATCGGTAATTCTGCGCCACGCTGCAAAGCACACCGGTATCTTCCGCCGCCGCCGCGATCGCCCGGGCATCTTCCAGATTGCCCGCCAGAGGCTTCTCCTGCATCACGGGCAGGCCAGCTTCCAAGGCGCAGACCGTCACCTCGCGATGAAACTGCGGCGGCGTCACATTGATCACGGCATCGGCAGCGACCGCTTCCAGGGCGGCCGGCAGCGACGGGTAAACCCTCGCGTAATCCAGTCCGTAAGCTTCGGCTTGTCGGCGGGCGATATCGTCGTTGATCTCGACGAAGCCGGCGAAATCGACGACTTCAGACTTCCCCACGGCGTGAAGCCAGGCATTGCCCATCCCGCCTATGCCGACTTGGATAACTTTCATACTGCTGCCTTCTCGCTATCTAGCCGTTAAGGGCGCTCGACCGGCTATGTCTCAATCTGTCGATCTGACAGCGCGCAGTCTAGCATTTGCGGTCCCGCCTGCCAATGCCTGCGTCGGTTGTGGCAGTCCCCCAGGCAGATACGGTACAATTGCGCAATCTGTAGGCATCCACTACAATGCTGCAACAGATTATTGCAATTCTGTCAGTACTGCAAAGTTTTCTGCAAGGAGGAAAACATGTTCAAACGTATCTTGCTCGTCTCGCTTGTGGTGAGCCTCATGCTCCTCACATCAGCAGCCGTCATCGCCCAAGACGATATTCTGCTCTACGGCGGCAACCAGGACATCGACAACATCGACCCGGCAACCGGCGAAAACTACTCGATCAACGCCGCGCTGCGCAGCCTCTATGACGCGCTCTTTCTCGCTCGGGGCAGCGACATTGAACCGCATTTAGTGGAGAGCTATGAAGTCAACGATGACGCCACGGTCTGGACTTTCACGCTGCACGACAATGCCGTCTTCCAAGATGGCAGCCCGGTAACGGCCGACGCCGTTGTCTACAGTTTCAACCGCATGATGGCGATTTCGGGTCCGCCAACTTGGCGCTGGGAAACGATCACCGATGAGAATTCGGCGCAAGCGCTGGATGCGCACACCGTTCAATTCACACTCACACAGCCTTACGCGCCTTTCATCGGTACGCTAACGCAGCTCTTCGTCGTCAACCCCGCCATTGTCGAAGCGAACCTGGGCGACGATATGGGCCAGACCTTCCTCAAAGAGAACGCCGCCGGCTCCGGTCCCTTCACGCAGGGGCGCTGGGAAATCGGCAATATCTACGAGTTCACCGCCGTTGAAGATTACTGGGCGGGCTGGCGCGGCGACGACCATTTGGATGGTTTCGTGTGGATCATCCAGCGCGATGGCGCCACGCAATTGAACTCCTTGCTCGCCGGCGAAACTCACGTCGCCGATCAAGCGACTCCGAGCAAAAAAGACCAAATCATCGAGTCGCCGGATCATGTATGGGAGGAGCATCCTGGCACCTACGTCAATACATTGAAGATGAATAACCTCGGCGAATACACCAGCGATGTCAACCTGCGCAAAGCGATCGCCCATACAATGAACTATGAAGCTATGGTGCAGGCGCAGGAAGAAGCTGTCAGCCTGATGTTTGGGCCAACACCTGATTACATGCCGGGTTATGTCGGAACGCTGGATTACCCGACCTATGATTTGGACAAGGCGCGGGAATACATGGCGATGACGCCTTGGCCCGATGGCGGCATCTCGCTGGACTATGTTTATGTCACGGAACTCTCGCATGAAATAGTCCCAGGGCTGATCCTGCTGGAAGGACTGGCGGAGATCGGCATCGAGATGAACATGGTTCCCATGCTATGGCCCGACATGGTCGCCAGTTGCGGCTCTCCGGAGACAGGACCGGACATCATCAACATTTACACGGTGCCGTCCTTCCTTGATCTCGATGCCCACCTATACAATCAGTATCACTCAGATCAGTGGGGCAGCTTCAATTCCTGCAGTTTCTACCAGAATGAGCGGGTTGATGAGCTGCTAGACACCGCGCGCATCACGGGAGACGCCGGAATGCGCGAGGAAATGTATGTCGAGGCTCAGGAGATCATCAATGAGGACCAGCCTTCGGTTTGGATGTATACCCTAAGCAGCGGCACGGGGATGCACACATGCGTGAAGGGCTATCGCTACTCGCCGTATTATCAGGTCACGGTGCTCTTCCAGGATCTGTGGATGGACGGGTGCTAGTTCTTACTCCCACTCTAAATCCCTCCCCCATTAATGAGGGAGGGACTTGGAGACTCTAATCCCGACATCGCTCCCCTTCCCTCATTTTGGGGATTCGCCTCATAGAGATGAGGGGAGGGGCCGGGGGATGGGGGAGAAGTTGTCCTTTTATGAACATTCGCTTCTACATCCTGCGGCGCATCGCTCTCGTCATACCGACTCTCATCGGTCTCAGCATCCTGACTTTTTCCATCGCCCGCATCGTACCGGGCGACCCGGTCGGCTTGGCGGCCGGTCCCCAAGCGACCGAAGAAATCAAGGCGGCCTTGCGGCGCGAACTGGGCTTGGACCAGCCCTTGCCCATCCAATACATCAACTATATGGCCGGTCTTTTCCGCGGCGACTGGGGGGAATCGCTCTACACCCGCCGCTCCGTTATTGGCGATCTTCGTGTATTTTGGCCCGCTACGCTGGAACTGACGACGGCCGCTGTGGTTATCGCCACCATCCTCGGCGTCCCGGCCGGCGTCATCTCGGCGATGTATCGCAACCGTCTGCCCGATCACGTCGCCCGCGTTCTGTCGCTCTTCTTCGTCAGCTTTCCTTCGTTTTGGCTGGCGATGATCTTTCAGACCTGGTTCGGGCTCGATTTGGGCTGGTTCCCGATCAGCAAACGTCTGCCGGTGCTGGTCGCGCCGCCGGCCGCCACCACCGGCTTGTTCTTGGTTGACAGCCTCATCCAGCTAGATTTCGAAACATTCTTGATATCGCTGCGTCATCTATTCATTCCGGCGCTCGTGCTCTCATTTGGCGCCTTCGCCAGCATCACCCGCATCACCCGCGCCAGCATGGTCGAAGCGTTGGAGAAAGACTTCGTGCGCATGGAGCGCGCCATCGGCATCCCTTATCGCGTCATCATCTTCAAATATGTGCTGCGCAACGCTCTTATCGCCACGATCACCGTCATCTCGCTCAATTTCGGCTGGCTGATGGCGGGCGCCATTCTCATCGAGACTATCTTCGATTGGCCCGGGCTCGGTTTATACGCCGTCAAAGCGTCGCTCAGCCTCGATTTTCAGCCGATCATGGGCATCGCCATCCTCTACGGCATCGTCTTCAGCATCGTGAATATCTTGACCGATATTGTCTACGGTATCCTGGACCCGAGGATTCGCTATGGCTGAGACGAGAAAGCGCCCCCACTCTAAATCCCCCCCGCAATCTCTATTGCGGGCATCCCATAAAGAGGGAGGGGCTTCAGCCCGTGAAAAGAACTCTTCTTCTCTCCTTCGTGGGCGGAAGGGCAAGAAAGATAAATCTGCGCGGTCGGCCCGCTGGGAGAATTTCGCCCGCGGTCTCTATCGTTTCCGCTCCAACACGCTGTCGATGATCGGGCTGACGATGCTGATCTTCATTCTACTGGTGGCGATTTTTGCGCCGGTCATCGCGCCTTATCCGGAAGACGCCGCCGGCAAGACCCGCGTTATCGCCCGCCTGCAGCCGCCCAGCGCCGAGTTCGCATTCGGCACGGACAAAGTCGGACGCGATATCTTCAGCCGCGTCGTCATGGGCACTGGGCTGGCGCTGCAAGTCGGCACGGTCATCATCCTGCTGGCGACCAGCATCGGCGTGACCATCGGCGCCATCTCCGGTTACACCGGCGGCTGGATCGATGATCTGCTCATGCGCATCACGGATATCTTTCTCACCGTGCCGGCGCTTGTCCTGGCGATCGCCATCTCGGCCGCGCTGGGCAAAGGTATTATCAACGCCATGATCGGCATCTCGCTGGTTTGGTGGCCCGGTTTCGCCCGCCTGACACGCAGTCTGGTCCTGTCGCTGCGCGAGGAACCTTTCGTCGAAGCGGCGTATGGCATTGGGGCCGGGCATATGCGGATCATATTCCGTCATATTCTGCCCAACGCCGTCTCGCCAATCATCATCAAAATGACCACCGATTTTGGTTTCGCTGTCCTCACCGCCGCCGCTCTCGGTTTCATTGGTTTGGGTGCGCAGCCGCCGACGCCGGAATGGGGCGCCATGATCAACGACGGGCGCCGCTTCTTCCCCGATGAATGGTGGATCGCCACCTTTCCCGGCATGGCGATCTGGCTGATGGTCTTCAGCTGGAACCTCATCGGCGACGGCTTGCGCGATGTTTTGGACCCGCGTTCGCGGCGTTAGTTCTGCTATGTCCGACCTGCTCAACATAGAAAACCTCCACCTCGAGTTCGACACCTACGACGGCGTCGTCAAAGTGCTGGCCGGCGTCGATCTGAAAATGCAGCGAGGCGATGTGCTCGGCTTGGTGGGGGAGACCGGCTGCGGCAAATCCATGACCGCGCTCTCCGTCCCTCAGTTGATACCGATGCCACCGGGCAGAATCACCGCCGGAGCAGTGACCTTCAACGGCGAGGACATCTTGAGCAAGACTGAAGGCGAGATGGAAGCCTTCCGCGCGCGGCATGTCGGCATGATCTTTCAGGACCCGGTCACCAACCTGAACCCGCTCTTCACCATACGCGAGCAGTTGATCGACGCCGTGTTATATCAACGCGCCCAGGGCCAGAAAGTGCCCGGTCGCTGGCGCGGTTTCCTGCCATCGGTGAGACAAATGCGCCTTGACGCCCAGGAACGCGCTGTCGAGTTGATGCGCCTGACCGGCATCCCCGATGGCGATAAGCGTATTTACGATTACCCACATCAATTCAGCGGCGGCATGCGGCAGCGGGTGTTGATCGCCATGGCTTTGGCCGGCGACCCGGACCTGCTCATCGCCGACGAGCCGACTACCGCTCTGGATGTCACGATTCAAGCCCAGATCCTGCGCTTGATACGCTCGCTGGTGGCGCAGCTCGGCTTGACCGTCCTGCTCATCACGCATAATCTCGGCGTTGTCGCCCGCAGTTGCGAGCGCGTCGCCGTCATGTACTCGGGCCGCGTCATTGAAGAATCGCCGGTGCGAGAACTTTTCAAGAACCCTAAGCATCCGTATACGCGCGGTTTGATCGCTGCCGTGCCACAGAAAGACATCAGCCGCGGCGGCTTGGAGGGCATCCCGGGCATGATTCCCAACTTGATCGATCCGCCGGCCGGCTGTCGCTTTCACCCCCGCTGCGGGCATGTCATGGATGTCTGCCGCGGGAGCGTGCCGCCCGCTATCAGCGTCGGCGCCGACCATACCGCCTCGTGCTTCCTGTATCCGGAGGGAGCATGAGCACCCTCTTAGAGGTCAGTAACCTGCGCAAATACTTCCCGGTTCGCGGCGGCTTGTTCAATCAGGTTGTCAAGGACCTGCGCGCGGTGGATGATGTCAGCTTCGCCTTGCAAGAGGGCAAAACCCTCGGCCTGGTCGGCGAATCCGGCTCGGGCAAAACGACCATCGGCAAGTGCATCCTGCGCTTGCTCGAGCCGACCGCCGGGCGAATCCTCTACGATGGGCAGGACATCACCCATCTCAAACAGCGCGAATTGCGCCGCCTGCGCAGCGAGATCCAGATGATCTATCAAGCGCCAGCCGCCTCGCTCAACGGACGCATGACTGTCGGGCAGATCGTTGGCGAGCCCCTCTGGATCCACGAGAGCCTGAAGGGCGATGCCGCGCGAGAACGGGTGTTGGAGCTGATGAATGTGGTCGGCTTGAAAGAAGAACACTACTATCGCTACCCGCATGAATTCAGCGGCGGGCAGCAGCAGCGCATCGGCATCGCCCGCGCCCTGGCCGTGCAGCCGCGCCTGATCGTGCTCGATGAACCCACCTCCGCGCTTGATGTGTCCGTCCAGGCGCAGATCCTCAACCTGTTGCAAGACCTGCAAGATCAATTCGACCTGACGTATCTGTTCATTTCGCACGACCTCGGCGTTGTGCGCTATATGTGTGATGATGTCGCATTGCTCTACCTCGGCAAGATCGTCGAAGTCGCCGAAACCGAAGTCATTTTCGAAGCGCCGAAACATCCCTACACCCAAGCGCTGATCTCCGCCATTCCCGAGCCGGACCCGGATATGCAGCGCGAAGAAATCATCATCCGCGGCGACCTGTCGCACAGTTTCCCGCAGAATGGCTGTCCCTTCGCGCCCCGCTGCCACGCGGAAAAGCTCGCGACCTGCGAGACTGTCCTGCCGCCCCTCATCGAAGTCGAAGAGCGGCATCAAGTCGCCTGCCATCTGCATCCAGCTATGACGGTCGGCGTGAAAGGATAAGAGGCTAGTGTCACGACTCAGAATCGGGATCGTCGGCTGCGGCGGTGTGGCGCAGATTGTACACCTGCCGACTTTGTATCAGTTGAGCGATCTTTTTGAAGTCAGCGCCATTTGCGATGTCAGCGACAATGTGCTGGCGGGCGTGGGCGACGCTTGGGGCATCGCGGCTCGGATGCGCCGTTATGAGGAATTGCTGTCGCTAGACTCGGTCGATGCTGTGCTGATTGCCAATCCCAACGTGTATCACGCGGAAGTCACGATCGCGGCGCTGAACGCGGGGCTGCACGTCCTGGTCGAGAAGCCGATGTGCATCACGCTGGCGGAGAACGACACCATCATCGCTGCGCAGGAAAGAACGGGCAAAATCGTGCAGGTGGGCACGATGCGCCGTTACGCGCCGGCCTTCATCGAAGCTTGTCGCATGGTCAAAGCCATGAAGGTAATCCGCCTGGCCAAGGTCCACGACATTATCGGCCGCAATGCGCTTGTGATTGATCCCACTTCGAGAGTAATAAAGGCGGACGATTTACCGGAGTCGGTCAGCGCCTCCGTACGGGGGTTGCAGGATGAGCAGATCCGCGAGGCGATCGGCGATGCGCCGGCTGCGTTGAAGACGGCATACAGCATGATGCTGGGTTTGAGCACGCATGATACATCCGCCATGCGCGAGATGCTGGGCATGCCAAAGCGCGTGCTGCACGCCTCGCAGCGGCAAGGCGGACGCACTATGACCGCCGCCTTTGATTATGGCGATTTCGTCTGTGTCTTTACAACGGGCGCGGACAGTATCCCGCGTTATGATACCTACCTGGAGATCTTCGGCGAAGATCGGGTTGTTCGCGTCGATTACGATACGCCGTTTGTGCGCAATCTGCCCATTACGCTCACGGTCACCGAATCCACTGACAGGATGAACAACAGGCGGACGGTTACTCACCCTGGCTGGGGCGATGCCTTCACGGAAGAATGGCGGGCCTTCCATCACAGTGTCATGAGTGGTCAGCCGCCGAAAACGTGCCCGCAAGATTTTCGCGAGGACCTGATTCTGTACCGTGAGATGATTCAGCGCATGGCGGACGACGGCGCTGAGACGGCCTGACAGCGTGACTACGGTGTCGACAACGGAGATAGTTGCATGCTGCGCGAAGTGACCTTGGAAGACATCCGTCCCATCGCCATCGGCGCCGGCATACTGGGCACGGGCGGCGGCGGCAACCCTTACCTGGGCGGCCTGCATCTCGCTTCCATCATCCGCGAGCTGGGTCCGCAAGCGATCGTCGACCCCTTCGACCTGGCGGATGACGATTTATGCTGCGTCGTCGGCAGCATCGGCGCGCCAACAGTCAGCATTGAGAAGCTGCCCGAAGGCAGTGAGATGATGCGCGCCATGCGCCTGCTGGAAGAGCATATCGGCTGTCAATTCGACGCCGTCGCCATCGCCGAGATCGGCGGGGCCAATTCGATGCAGCCGCTGATCGGCGGCTTGCAGGCGGGCATCCCGACGGTGGACAGCGACAGTATGGGGCGCGCTTTCCCCGAGATTCAGATGTCCTCATTTCTCTTCGACACCAGCGCGACCGCCGCGCCGCTGGCTATGGTCGATGTCGCGGATAACGCCGCCGTCGTCCCGGCCGCCGTCAGCGATGTCTGGGCGGAGAAGATCGCGCGGAATATCGCCGTCAGTATGGGCGCGCGCGCCGGCTTGGCCGGCACCATCATGACCGGCGCGCAAGTCAAAGCGGCCGGCGTCCACTACACGCTGAGCCTGGCGCATCACCTCGGCGCGGCCGTTATCGAGGCGCAAGCGCAAAAGTCCGATGTGCCGCCCGTCATCGCTGATGTGCTGGACGGGCAGGTCATTTTCCACGGCAAAATCGCCGATGTCGAGCGCCGCACGACCAAAGGCTTCGCCCGCGGCGGCATTTGCATAGAGAGCTTCAGCAAGGGCGATCGCCTGGAAATCGAATTCCAGAACGAGTTTCTGATCGCCTACGTCAACGGCGAGGTGGCGGCGACCACACCCGATCTCATCTGCATCGTCACGGAAGAGGAGGGCGAGCCGGTCACGACTGAGGTCTTGCGTTACGGAACGCGCGTCGCCGTCATCACCGTGCCGGCCCCGCCACAGCTCAAGAGCGATGCGGCGCTGGAAGTCGTGGGACCCGGCGCATTCGGCTATGATGTCGAATTCCGTCCTTTGCCGGGCGGGGTGATTGGAATGCCGCTCGCAGAATGATGTGGGCAATAAAAGCTTTGCCACCGAGTACACCGAGTACACCGAGTATTTTGAGGGCACAGAGGGATTAAACAATTTGGAAAAGGCGAAGCTGTGTAGGGGCGATTCTGTGAGTCGTCCACAGTAAGGAAATCCATAACTCATTAGTCAGATTCAGAGGAGACAGCACAAATGAGAATCGGAGTAGATGTGGGCGGGACCAACACTGATGCCGTCTTGATGGATGGCACGACGGTCGTCAGTTCGACCAAAACCCCCACCACCGCCAATGTATCTGAGGGCATCGCCAAAGCGCTGCGCCGGGTAATCGCCGATTCGGGCATCGACACGGCGACCATCGACGGCGTCATGATCGGCACGACTCACTTCACCAACGCCGTGGTCGAGCGCAAGCACCTGACGCCTACCGCCTGCATCCGCCTCGGCTTGCCCGCCACCGTCTGCTTGCCGCCGATGGTCGATTGGCCCGATGATTTGCGGGATATGGTCGGAGGCAACTCACATTTGGCGCATGGCGGGCACGAATTCGACGGCCGCGAAATCTCCGCCTATCAGCCCGATGAAGTGCGAGCCATCGCCGAGAAAATCCGCGACGCCGGCTTGAACGCCATCGCCATCTCGTCGGTCTTCTCTCCGGTCAACGCGACCTTTGAAGAACAGAGCGCCGATATCGTGCGCGATGTCATCCCCGACGCCAATATCACGCTCTCCAGCGAGATCGGGCGCATCGGTCTGCTCGAGCGGGAGAACGCCGCCATCATGAACTCCTGTTTGCGGCAGTTGGCGGCGCGCACGGTCGATGGCTTCAAAGCGGCTCTGGACGAACTGCAGATCACGGCGCCTTTCTACATCAGCCAGAATGACGGCACGCTGATGAACGCCGATTTCGCCAAGGAGTATCCCGTCCTCACCTTCGCTTCCGGTCCCACCAATAGCATGCGCGGCGCGGCTTTTCTGAGCGGTTTGCGCGACGCCATAGTTGTTGATGTCGGCGGCACCACCACCGATATCGGCGTGCTGCAGCATGGCTTCCCGCGTGTGGCGGCGCTGGCTGTCGATATCGGCGGCGTCCGCACCAACTTCCGCATGCCCGATACCTACTCGATTGGCTTGGGCGGCGGCAGCTTGATTGAGAGTGACCCCGTCAAAGTCGGTCCACGCAGCGTCGGTTACGAACTGACCGAGAAAGCGCTGGTCTTCGGCGGCGGCATTCTGACCGCAACCGATGTCATTGTGGCTGGGGGCAGCGAAGATATTGGCGACGCGGACGCGGTCAGCGATCTTGATGCGGGGCTTGTCTCCGCCGTGCAGGCGCGCATCATGGAGATGATCACCATCGCTGTCGACCGCATGAAAACCAGCGCGACGCCGGTGCCGGTCATCGTGGTTGGCGGCGGCAGCATCCTGGTCACGGACGAAATCGAAGGCGCCTCGGAGATCATCAAGCCCGATCACTTCCCGGTCGCCAACGCTATCGGCGCCGCCATCGCCCAGGTCGGCGGCGAATGCGACCGCATCTTCTCGCTCGCTGAGCTCAGCCGCGACGACGCGCTCGATCAAGCCAAAGGTGAAGCCAGCAATCGCGCGGTGAACGCCGGCGCAAATGCCGACAGCATCGAAATCGTCGATGTCGAAGAAGTTCCGCTGGCTTACTTGCCCGGCAACGCCACCCGCATCATGGTCAAAGCCATCGGCGATCTGGAGGCTTGACATGCGGATAATAGACGAATCCGTCCTCGAAGACCTCGCTCTCGGCGCGGCTGTGCTGGGCACAGGCGGTGGCGGCGACCCCTACATTGGCAAGCTGATGGCGCGTCAAGCCATCCGTGATTATGGCCCGGTCGAGCTCTACACCCTCGACGAACTGGATGATGACGACCTCATCGTGCCGACGGCAATGATGGGCGCGCCAACCGTCATGGTTGAGAAGATGCCCAACGGCGACGATATCGTCAACGCTTTCCTCTCGGTCGGCAAATACATTGGCAAACCGGTCAAAGCCACCATGAGCATCGAAGCCGGCGGGCTGAACTCGGTCGTGCCGATCTACTGCGCCGCTCGCCTGAGCGTGCCCATGGTCGATTGCGATGGCATGGGCCGCGCCTTCCCCGAGCTGCAGATGGTCACCCATACCATCCACGGGATCTCATCGACGCCCTTTGCCATGTCCGATGAACGGGGCAACACTGTGCTCATGGAGACCATCAGCAACCTCTGGACCGAGACCTTCGCCCGCAGCGTCACCGTCAACATGGGCGCCATGGCCATGATCGCGCTCTACGCCGCCACTGTGGCGCAGCTGAAAGAAGCCGCCATCCCCGGCACCATCACGCTGGCCGAGGAAATTGGCAAAGTCGTGCGGCGCGCCCGCCTGGAAGAAGACGAACCGGTCGAGACCATCCGCGAGGCGGTCGGCGGTTATCTCATTTTCAAGGGCAAGATCGGCGATGTCGAGCGCCGCACAGAAGCCGGCTTCGCCAAAGGCGACGCGCATATCGAGGGCATCGACGAATACGCCGGCCAGAGGCTGCAGCTTAGCTTCCAGAACGAGCACCTGGCCGCGCGCATCGATGGCGAATTCAAAGTGACCGTGCCCGACCTGCTGGCCGTGCTCGATGTCGATACCGGCGAACCGATCACCACCGAAGGTTTGCGTTACGGCTTCCGCGTCGCCATCATCGCCATCCCTTGCGCCGAGAAATGGCGCAGTCCCAAAGGGCTGGAGATCGTCGGTCCCGGCTATTTCGGCTATGACACGGAATACATCCCGGTTGAGCAAACTTACGGAGCCGGCTGATGCGACACTTGCACGAAGAAAACATTGAAGATATCGCCCTCGGCGCGGCGGTCTTGGGCACGGGTGGCGGCGGCGATCCCTACGTCGGCAAGCTGATGGCGCGGGAAGCGGTGCGCCAGTACGGACCGGTCGAGCTCTACACGCTCGACGAGCTTGATGACGACGATCTCATAGTGCCTTCAGCCGGGATGGGCGCGCCGATTGTCATCGTGGAAAAACTGCCGGCGGGGGACGACATGATCCGCGCCTTCAAAGCGCTGGGCAAATACTCCGGTCGCGAGCCGCGCGGCACCATGAGCATCGAGGCCGGCGGGCTCAATTCGATCATGCCTATCTACGTCGCCGCCCGCCTGCGCATCCCCATGGTCGATTGCGATGGCATGGGCCGCGCCTTCCCCGAGATCCAGATGACCATCTTCACCGCTCACGGCATCACGGCCAGTCCCTTCGCCATGTCCGATGAACGCGGCAATGTGCTGCTTATGGATACTATCAGCAACCATTGGGTGGAGACATTCGCCCGCTCCTGCGTCGTGCACATGGGCGCTGAAGGCATGATCGCGCTTTATTCGGCGACCGTGAAGCAACTCAAAGAGGCGGCGATTCACGGCACGATCACGCTGGCGGAAGAGATCGGTAAAACCGTGCGCAATGCCCGCCGGGACGAGGCAAATCCGGTTGACGCCGTGCGGCAAGCAGTCGGCGGTTTTCTGCTGTTTCGCGGCAAAATCACCGATGTCGACCGGCGCATCGAAGGCGGCTGGAACCGCGGCGACGCCAAAATGGCCGGCAGCGGCGACTTCAGCGGGCAGGAATTGCTTCTCGAATTCCAAAACGAGCATCTGGCCGTCCGCATTGATGGCGAATTCGCCGCCACCGTGCCCGATCTGATCGCCGTGCTCGATAGCGAAACCGGCGAACCCATCACCACCGAAGCGCTGCGCTATGGCATGCGCGTGGCCGTCATCGCCTTTCCCTGCGCGCCGCAATGGCGGGAGCCGGCCGCGCTGGAACTCGCTCACCCGCGCTACTTCGGCTACGATGTCGATTATGTGCCGGTGGAGGAGCGCTATCGAGGCGCTTGATGCGGCTGCTCGACGAAGCGCATATCGAAGATATCGCCGTCGGCGCCGCGGTACTTGGCTCCGGTGGCGGCAGCGACCCCTACATCGGCAAATTGATGGCGCGCGAAGCCATCCGCCGTTACGGGCCCGTCCAACTCTATACGCTCGATGAACTCGCTGATGACGACTTGGTTTTGCCGGTCGCCGGCATGGGCGCGCCGACGGTCCTTGGGGAAAAGCTGCCCGCCGGCGATGATATCGTCCGCGTCTACGAGACCCTGGGCAAGTACATTGGTCGCGCTCCCCGCGCTACAATGAGCATCGAAGCCGGCGGCATGAACTCGATCCGTCCAATTTACATCGCCGCCCGCCTGGGCATTCCGGTGGTCGATTGCGATGGCATGGGGCGGGCCTTCCCCGAAATTCAAATGACCGTCTTGACCGCGCATGGCATCAGCGCCAGCCCTTTCGTCATGTCCGATGAACGCGGCAACACCCTGCTGATCAATGCCATAAGCAACAGGTGGGTGGAGACCTTCTCCCGCTCTTGCGTCATGCACATGGGCGCCACCTGCGCCATCGCCCTTTACTCGGCAAGAGTGGCTCAACTCAAACATGCTGCCATCGAGGGCACTATCACCCTAGCTGAAGAGATCGGAGTGACCTTGCGCCAGGCTCGCCTTCACGAGCGGAATCCAGTTGATGCGCTCTGCCGATTCGTCGGCGGCTTCCTCCTTTTCCACGGCAAAATCACCGATGTGGATCGACGGGTCGCCGCCGGTTTCGCCAGAGGCGATGCCAGAATGGAAGGTACGGGCGGTTTCGCCGGGCGAGATCTAATGCTGGACTTTCAGAACGAACACCTCGTCGTCCGCATCGACGGCGAATTCGCTGCCACCACGCCCGACATCATCGCCGTCCTCGATGGCGAAACCGCCCAGCCCATCACCACCGAAGGGCTGCGCTACGGCATGCGGGTCGCTGTCATCGCTATACCCTGCGCCCCGCAATGGCGTGAACCGGCCGCGCTGGCACTCGTGCATCCGCGTTACTTCGGCTACGATATCGACTATGTTCCGGTGGAGGAGCGGTTCAATTCATGATGCGCCAAGTCACACTCGACGACACCCTAGCCATCGCTGTCGGCGCTGGCATCCTCGGCACGGGCGGTGGCGGCAGCACTTATCTCAACCGCCTGCGCCTGGAAAATGAACTGCGGGGGCGGGGCGGGGCAGTGACCGTCATTCAAGCCGACGATGTGCCGGATGACGCGCTGGTCTGCGCCGTCGGCGGCATGGGCGCGCCCACCGTCAGCAACGAAAAGCTGCAAGCGGGCCAGGAAATCGCAACTGCTGTCCGCGCACTGGAAGACCACCTGCGCCAGAAGATCTACGCCCTCATCATCGGCGAGATCGGCGGCGGCAACGCTCTCGGTCCCATGGTCGCCGCCCTCCAGCTGGGCCTGCCGGTCGTCGATGGCGATGGCATGGGCCGTGCCTTCCCCGAGCTACAAATGGACACCTTCATGATCTACGGCGTCGCGCCCGCTCCCTTCGTCCTCGCTGACGCCCACGACAACGTCAGCATCTTCACGCGCATCGGCTCGGCGGAGCAAGCGGAAGATTTCGCCCGCAGCTTGACCATCGAGATGGGCGGGTCGGCCGCTCTCGTCATGCCGGTGATGACCGGCGCCGAACTGAAAGCGACCATCATCCGCGACACCGTCAGCCTGGCGAAACGCATCGGTGACGCCGTGCTCGATTGCCGCGCTCACAGCATCGAACCCGCCGAGACCGTGGCGGCGCTCTGCAATGGCAAAGTCCTCTTCACCGGCAAAATCGTCGATGTCGAGCGCCGCACTGTAGGTGGCTTCGCCCGCGGCCGGCTGGTAATCAGCGCCTTTAATCCCTTTCAGCCTCCCTCCATTGCAATGGGGGGACCGAGGGGGGTAGCGCAGCTAGAGATCGACTTTCAGAACGAAAACCTTATCGCCCGCAGCAACGGTTCTGTCCTTTGCACGGTGCCCGACTTGCTCACGCTCGTCACGCTCGACGACGGCGAACCCATCGGCACCGAGTCCCTGCGTTATGGATTGCGCGTCGCCGTCCTCGCTATGCCCGCGCCGAAAGAACTCAAAACGCCGGAAGCGCTGGCGGTCGTCGGTCCGCGGGCCTTCGGCTACGATGTGGATTTCTCGCCTATGCCGGGGGAATTGCTGTAGCAAGAAGTCAAATTAATATGGATTACGATATCGTTTGCAGTGACCTACCCACTGCGATAATCGCGAATTGGGAGATGGGCTCAAAGTGACAACGCGAAGGAAATTGTACATTTCGTCATATGGGCCAGAAGAGAGGCCTGTAAAAATAGGTTTTTTCTGGCTATTGGATACGGCGGTTCGCGAAGGCAGAGAGCGCGCATACTTGGCAGTACCAACGCTTCAAAATCTGGACGGAGTAATAGCTACTTCATTAGATAAAGACCTTGTTAAGCGTCTTAAGCGGGATAAGAGCATTCCTATCTCGTATGAAGGCGCTAGTCTAACATTGGGCTTACTCACCGATAGAATTGACTCGCATTCACTTCACCAAGGTCCAGCACTTGTGTTCTATCCGAATGCGAGACTGCTGGAAAAGATCGACGACTGTTACGAAGTAACGCACGTACTTGTTGTGCCTTGGCTAATGAAGGATATCGAGGAATGGATACAGACCTGGAATGCGAAGGAACTGGGCAAAGTGGACAGTCAGCCAAGTGAACCTGTGTTTTCAGACCCTGTTGTCGAACAGGCTTTGAAGAGCTTGACAAGACAAGTAAACCTAAGCACTGGGCTTGGACATCCTAGCGACAGGGATAGTGCGATATGGCTTTTTCGCAAGTTGAAGCGGGCAAATATCAGATACAGTCCAATAGAAATCAAGGGATGGCTTGTACGTCACGGTTGGAGGACTGAGTACGCGAATGACGTGAAAGAAGTTGCCGAAAAGATTCAAAACGGCAAACGGCTTCGCACACGCTCAAGGGGCGAGAAGTGGGTTAAACACATTGTTAAGATATGGCGGGAAGAGGCCTCGAAACGTTAGAATACCTGCTCAAGCCTAGTTGACTGACAACTATGAGAGTAAGCCAGCGGCTCAACTGTGGATAGAACTGCAACAGTATGACTGGTGACATATCCTTTAAGAGAATCTTCCATGGCCGAACAACCCCACATCATCATCTTCAACCCCGACCAGTGGCGCGGCGATGTCATGGGTCACTTGGGCAACCCGGCCGCCGTCACACCCAACCTCGACCAGATCATCGAAGACGACGCGGTGTCGTTCCGCCATGCCTTCTGCCAGAACCCGGTCTGCACGCCCAGCCGCTGCTCCTTCATGACCGGCTGGTACCCTCACGTCCGCGGCCACCGCACCATGTTCCACATGCTCCAGCCGGATGAACCCGTCCTGCTCAAAATCCTGAAGGACGCTGGCTATTTCGTTTGGTGGGGCGGCAAGAATGACCTCGTCCCGCGCCAGAACGGTTTCGCCGATTACTGCGATGTCAAATACGAAGCGGACCGTCCGCTGCGCCCTAACCTGCACCGCGCTGATGAATGGCGGGGCGACCCCGCCGGCGATAACTATTATTCCTTCTTCGCTGGCCATCTCGACACTGCGCCTGGCGAAGTCTACTACGACAACGATTGGGCGATGGTCGATGGCGCCGTCGAACAGATAGAGAACGCCCCGCCCGATCAGCCGCTCTGCATCTACCTGCCGCTGGGCTACCCGCATCCGCCCTACGGCGTCGAAGACCCCTGGTTCAGCCAGATCGACCGCGAGCTCATCCCGCCGCGCTATCCCACTCCTGATTGGTCGAAGAAGCCCGGACTGATCGCCGGCATCTACGAGCGGCAGGGTATGCAGAACTGGAGCGAGGAACGCTTAAATGAATTGCGCGCCGTCTACTATGGCATGTGCGCCCGCGTCGACGCTCAATTCGGCAAGGTGGTCAGCGCCCTCAAGCAACGCGGCATCTATGAGGACAGCGCCATCTTCTTCTTCTCCGACCACGGCGATTTCACCGGCGATTATGGTTTGGCGGAAAAGACGCAAAATACCTTCGAGGATTGCCTGACGCGCGTCCCCCTTATTGTCAAGCCGCCGGCCGACCAGCCGATCCGGCCGGGCATCCGCGATCAACTGGTCGAGCTCATCGACTTCACCGCCACCGCCTATGAATGGGCCGGTATCGACCCCGGCTACGATCACTTCGGCCGTTCGCTGACGCCGCTGATCGCCGGCGCCACGGACGAACATCGCGATGCCGTCTACTGCGAGGGCGGTCGCCGCTTCGGCGAGGAACAGGCGAAAGAAAAGGAAAGCCCGGCCTATAACGATCCGAGCGTCCTATACTGGCCTCGCGCCGAGATGCAGCGCAGTGAATCCGGCTCCCACAGCAAAGCGACCATGTGCCGCACCCACGACTACAAATACGTTCGTCGCTTATACGAGACCGACGAACTCTATGACCTGAAGAATGACCCGGGCGAGTTGGAGAACCGCATCGACGATCCGGCTTACGCGGGCACCCTCGCCGAATTGCGCGAGCGTATGCTCACCTGGTATCAAAACACCTGCGATGTCGTGCCTTACAAGACTGATGTCCGCTAGATTCCCCTCCCCTCTTCATGGGGGAAGGGGCTAGGGGATGGGGGGTTACCCACAGCCCGCCGTCACGCCATACATCAGACGCAAGCGCTGATTTGCCGGAACCGCCTCGAAGTCGCATTCCAGGCCGTTGCTCCAGACGATGCGCAGATCCGCCGTCGTCGCATCGCCGAGTCCAAAGTGCAACTCAAGCTGATTGTTGCCGCCCAAACCGGCGCCGATGCTCACCGTCTGTAATTGCGTCATGCCATCCACTGTCGCCACATGCACCGTTGAACCCACCGCGTCTCGATTCACGCTGGCGCTTCCACGTAAGTCCAGCGACAGCCAGCGATTGCCGCTGCCCTGATTCTGATACAGCCGGTAGCCGCTGTTCCAGTTGCCCGTGACCAGATCGAGGTCGCCATCGCGATCGTAATCGGCATAAGCCACGCCCAAGGTCGCTAGTTCCTGATCGATGCCGCTGCCCGCGCTGACGTCATAAAAGCCTCGATGCCGGTCGTTGCGGAAGAGCGAATCAGGCCGCGGATTCATAAAGCTGACTTCCAACTCGGGAAAGGTCTGATGATAATTAGTAGCCGCCACATACAGGTCTTGCCAGCCATCATTGTCGAAGTCGAAGAAGGTGGCGCCCCAGCCCACGCCGTTATCGGGCCCCATATTGATCGCGCTGCCGGTTGAGCGTGCACGATTGCGGAAGCCGCCGGCGCCGTCATTCAGCAGCAGATGCATCTGGTAGACCATGTCGGTGATGTAGATATCGACATCGCCATCGTTGTCGTAATCGCTGGCGTCTACGCCCATGCCGTTGATCATCAGGTCAGCGCCGCTCTCGCTGGAGACATTCGTCCAGCACCAATGGCCGCAGCCGGCGCCGTCATTCCGAAACAGCACATTGCCGATTTCGTTCTGCAATTTGTCATTGACGATGTAAATGTCACTATCGCCATCGCCGTCGTAATCGAGGAAGGCCGGCGCGAAGCCCGCCCCCAGCGTCAAGCCATATTCCAGGCTCCCGGTCAAATCGGTGAAGCTGCCATCGCCATTATTGTGATAGAGCCGGTCCTGCTGCACCGTAAAATCCACCGGATCGCATTCGGGAAAACAGGACCAATTCGTCACGTAAAGATCCAGCCAGCCGTCGCTGTCGTAATCGCCCCAGGCCGCCGATGTGCCCTTGCCCGTATCGCCGACGCCGGCCTCCAGCGTCACATCGCGGAAGCCTTCGCCACTCACGTTGCGGAAGAGACGATTCGCGCCGAAGTTCACGATGTAAAGATCGGGCCAGCCATCGTTGTCGTAATCCGCCCAGACCGCGCCCCCGCTCGGCACATCCGGCAGGCTGAGTTGCTCACTGTAATCGGAGGGGGAGAACGTCCCGTCGCCGTTATTTCTGTACAGCACATTCGGGTCGAGGTTGCCCGTCACAAAGAGATCGACCCAGCCATCGCGGTCGTAATCGCCCCAGGCTTGCCCGATCGCCAAGTAGCCTTGCATCGTTTCCTTGTCGTCCCAAACGCCGCGATGCGTCGCGGTGATGCCGGCTTCTTCGCTGACATCGCGGAAGATGGGCTGGTCGAACTGGGCGGAAGTAGCGCTGGCCATGAAGAGCGACAGGGCGAGCAAGAACCCCCACCCCCAAACCCCCTCCCCCAAAAAGAGGGAGGGGGCTCTTATAAGGGAGTCCGGAATTATCTGGAATATTTGCAAGGAAGTGGAGGAGGAGCTTGTTGGCGGCTTCTCTGCGCGCTGAGTCACCCCTTCCCTCCCCAGTGGGGGAAGGGGCCGGGGGATGGGGGGGTGGAAGCGGCTCATCGCGCCGTCCGCCGGGCGTAAGGGGGCCACTCCAGCGGAATGCCAAGCTCAGTCGCCAGCAGCCGCTGAAAGTCGCGCAGGTGGCTTTCCGTATTGCGCACCTGCCGCGGCGTCAAGCCCTTGTCCAGGCAAAAAGCCGCCAGGGCGCCGACCGACTCGCCGATATTCCATTCCACCGGATGCAGGCGATAGCAGCCGTTGGTGATATGCGTCACGCCCAGGTTCTTGCAGGCCGGCAGCAGGTTTTCGACCCGCTGCGGTATCAGCGAACCCAGGGGAATCTGGAAAGGATAGCAACTGATATCGATGTAATTGCGCAAGCCGGTGCTGGGATGCAGGTCGATGCGGTAGCTGCCGATACCGACGCTGTCGTCGAATTGTTCGGCGGTGTCCAAGCCTTCCCGCTGTTGCACACCAACATGCTGCTCCAGCACGGTGAACTCGGCCAGGATGCGCCGCGCCTCGCGCACGTAGACGTACTTCGCCATGCCATCGCTCGTGCCGACGACATCGGGGCGCAGCCGCAAGCCGGGATAGCCGTAGCCTTCGCCGTCGGAACGGGGCGCTTCGGTCTGCATCCAATAAAGGAATGAGAGACTCAACTGCTTGCATTCGCGCAGAGCCGCTTGCTTCACGTCTTCGCCCACGCCGAGCAGCGGTTTGAGCCAGTAGTCAATCTGCGGCCAGTTGACCAGCGTGATGTCGCTGGGGAAGGCGCCTTCGGGATAATGTCCTTTGTAGAGGATGCGGCGGAAATGCCATAGATCGCCCGGTCCGCCGGTGTAGCGATGGCGGAAATTGGCATGGAAGATTTGACGATGGACCGGCTCTAGCGTTTGCGGGCTGGAATAGTACCAGCTTAACTGCTTGTCGGGCCAAAAGTCCGCTTTGTATCCGCGCCAGAAGTCATAATCTTCCGGCTTGTCGATGGTGTGGTCTTCGCCTTCAAGATAGTCGATGGCGAAGCACCAGGAGATCGACTGCTGATCGAGTGGCAGCGGATCGCCCTCGACGGCGTGCATCTCACCGGTCTGCGCTTGGCTCTCGGCGCCGATGATCGATTCGACATCGGCCAATTCCAGCAGATCGCCCAGCTCGGTCGCGTCAAGGATGTAGGGCGCGGAGATCACCACTTGGTCGCCACTGCGACTGTCTTCCAGCGTTACAGCCAGGATGCGGTCGCCATCGGTCTCCGCCGCGACCGGGATGTGATAGAGCAGGACATCCAACTGCATGCTGGAACGGTAGGGCGCCAGCATCTCTTCGATGACGGCCAAGCCTATGCGCGGTTCGTGGCAGAGGCGGCTGACGTTGCCTTGCCCTGGGTTCCA
The DNA here is from genome assembly GCA_026706395.1 of Chloroflexota bacterium. The sequence continues at coordinate 3,502 of JAPOYU010000086.1, read as the reverse complement.
GTTCATCGTGTAGCGCGCTACCTCCGTCAGTGGATAGTTGCGCCGGTAGTAATCGCGGACGCCATCGGAGAAGCGCATATAAGTGGCGGTCGCGCCGCATTGATCGACCCAGGGATTCTCGTCGGGAGGTACGGCTTGGGCGGTGAGCTGCCCGCCGATCCAGTCGGTCTCCTCGCTCATGATGACGGTCTTGCCCATGCGCAAAGCCGCCAGCGCCGCGCCGATCGCGCCCGTGCCGCCGCCGACGATCAATATGTCACATCTGCGTTCTTTCATCTGTCCTTCCTCAATGCGCAATTACATGCCGGGCTTGCTTGGTTCGCCAGCGGCGATAACGTGCCCCTTACCCTGCTTGGGCTGGTAGTGATATTCATTCTCGACGCACCAATCGTCTATGGGGTTGGGGCCGCCGGTGAAATCAAAATTTGGATTGTCGTCTACCGGTTCGCCGACGAGATAGCGCTCGATTGGCGAAAGTTTTTCCACAAATTCAGGCGCCTGCTGCCGATAATCAGTCGGGATGACCCAATCGTAGGAATAGCCGATCATGACGGCTTTGCGGATGCGATCGCTCAAATTGGCGGCGCCGGCATGCCAGGTGCGGTTCTCGAAAAAGACGGCGTCGCCCGGGTTCAGCAGCGGCTCAACCTTGGTAGCGGGATCGACCTGGCCCTCCGGGATATCGATGGGTTCCTTGAGTTGATTGCTGCCGGCCGCCATCATGGTGACGCCGCTGCTCGGTTCGCTCAAGTCGGTCAGGTAGTAGGCGACCTTGAGGGAATGTCGCGGGATGTGCTGATCGCCCAGGTCGCGCATAGACATGTAGTGGTCGCGGTGCCAGCCGGGTATACGAGCGTCGCCGGACGCGCCCGGCGGATCGGGAGCGCGGTAGATCAGATGGCTGGTCAGGAGCGACAGATGGGGGCTGAGCAATTGCGCCACGATGGAGAAGGTCTTCGGATTGGTGATCAGCGGCAGGAAGGCATCATCCATCGAGACGCAGTTGCGAAAACCGTCGTACAAGCCGCCCGGTCGGCGTTGACGGTTGAGTTCGCGGTCAGAAGCGATCAGTCGATCGCCCGCTTCAATCAGCGACGACGCCATGTCACTATCGATCGCCTCGCGCATGATCAAGTAACCTTCTTCATCAAATTGCCGTTTCTGTTCCGGCGTTACTTTGACGAATTCCATCTTTCTCCCCCCCATCCCCCAACTCTCCCTCCCCCAAGATGAGGGAAGGGGAGTGAGTTTTCCGATTAGATTTTTACTGAAGCGCATAGAGCGCAGCTTGTTCCGCATCACTTCGCTTGCCCACTTCAATATAGATTCTATCCAAGAGTTGACCGCGCGTCCCGCTGAATGTCTTAAGTTCCGGTGTTTTCGCCCAGGTTGTCCACTGATCGCGGTCGTCATCCGATACCGGCTCGTCAAGATTGGCTTCGTAGCCAGCGCCCAGGAAACCGCGCAGGGCGAAGAATTGCAGGGCATGATAGTGGGCATCGCCCGGCGCCGCGTCTTCGTAATAGCTCAGCACCGCCCCGGCATCTAGCAGACGCCGCTGCAACTCGAGCACGTTGAGGCCGCGCACCGATGTCCCTTCATCGAGGCTGACGTTGATGGCTTCGCCGGCCGCCTCGCCCAGCGCCATCCAGCAAGGCTCCATGCGCAATGTGCTAAAGCCGATATGCGTGCCCGAAACCGGCACGGGGATCAGCAGGTTCTCGACTTCCAGCGGCACGATGACGCCGTAGGGCACGCTGTAAGGCGTGGTGCGGTAAGAGAAGATGCCCTCCGTATGCGGCCGTCCCGGTTCACGTTTGTGGCAGGCGTGGGAATCCAGCGCGTAATGGCTGGCGGTGATGCTGGTCATGTGCTCCCGCGAGCCCCGTTTGGACAGGGCGTCGTGGGCGGTGAAGAGGTACTCTCCGCGGATGCGCCGTCCCTCGCGCACGTAAATCTGACGGGGGAAGTTGTCGTTGTCCTCGAATTCATCAAGAGACAAGCCCCAGCGATTGCAGCGTTGGCGGAAGTCGGCCGGCAGCGACTCGTCATTTAGCGCGAAGTAGAAAAGTCCGAGGATGTAATCCCGCAGCCGCTGAGCGAAGCGATCGCGCCAGTCCCAGCTGGCAGTGGGGTAGGGCCAATTCTCTTCCGGCAGGTCGGTCGAGATGAAGGCGGCGTGCTGATTGTTGCCGTCGACCTTGTCATTGGGAATGCGGACCATATTGGTGATCGCGCCGATGCCATCAAATTCCAGCGGCGTCGGCGGACCGGCGAAGCGATTGAGTCGCACATCCTCCGCCAGCGACAGGTACTCATCGCGGTTGTAGGTCGCCGGTTGCTCGATGCGGCGCATGTTGTCTGGGTTTGTCGTCAACGGCAGGCGATAGTTGTAGGACTGGATCGCATTATCGCCTTGCCCGGTGGAGTAGGTTTCGTCGACCGGGGCGTTCCAGCGCTGATAGAATTTGCCGGCGCAGGGCTCGCCATATTCGTCCGCGCCTTCCCGCCCCAGCATGTAGGGCGCGCCCGCCGCTGCGGCCAGGTCGCCTTCGTAAGTGGCGTCGACGAAGACTGAGGCGGCATAAACTTCTTCGACTCCACTTTCGCGGTTGATGATTTTGATCTGGCGCAGGGCAGCGTTGTCTTTGATGGCATTGTGCGGCTCGTGATTGAATTGCCGCAGCGTGCGAACTTCCAGCTTGTCGCCCTGTTCAGCTATCATCGCCAGCAGGATCATCTCGGCGACATGCGGTTCAAATCGGTAGCCGTCCGAACATAGTTCAACTTGTTGCGAGTCCTTGCCGTAGGTATCCATGTAGTGTTGCTTTACACGCCGCACAAATTCCAGGAAGAGGCCGCCGGTGGCGCCGCGGGTGGCGATATCGGTCGCGCCCAGTCCATTGGCCGGCAGGCCGCCGATGTGTCCGGTACGTTCGAGGATGACGGCGCGCCTTCCTGCGCGGGCGACGGCAATGCCCGCCATAATGCCGGCCGGCGTGCCGCCGACGATGACGGCGTCAAAACTGTTTTCACTATCAATTGCCATCCACGCTTCCTAACTCCAAACTGGACCGGACATTGAAGTTGATCCCCTTCCTCTTTTTTATGGGGAGGGGCTGGGGGTGGGGGTTAAGTTCATTCCTTCAGAACCAGCGACACCAGCACCTTGATTCTTTCGTCGGGAGCGAGTGTGCCGTTAATTCGCAGAAATCCGCCGAAGTGGGAAACTTTGCAGAATGCAACAGCGTCCGGCTCCGTAGGCAGATGGAAAGAAGCGCCTTCGTCTACCCAGTGGATGCCGTCGGCGGAAATCTGCACATTTGCCATGCCAGCGAATACCGGCGATACATCCAGCGCGCGGACAAAGAAAATTGCCTCGCTGGCCCAGGCGGCTTCATAGGGCTCGCTGGCGAAGTCGCCCTGCCAGAGGATATTGCGTTCGACGATTGCGGTATAGCTGCGTCTGAGCGCCATGATCAAAACTCCCCGCTGAGAAGCA
>JAPOYU010000040.1 GCA_026706395.1 Chloroflexota bacterium | reverse complement strand
CTCGCCCTGCGCAATCTCCGTCAAGGAAATGCTGAGCGGGGTATCGGCCCAATATAGGACGCTGAAGGCCTCGTCGCCGCGCAGCGGCACCGCTTGTAGATCGTACGTTCGCAAGCCAAAGCCGAGCAAGACAATAGCAACGAGCAGGCCAATGAAGCGCAATTGGAACATGCGCGCTCAGATGGTAGCGGCTTCAAACGCTTCGATTTGTTCGTCGCTTAGAGGCATCAAACTGGCATTCTTCGCGTCGCCGGCCGCTTCAGAAAGCTGGCGCTTGACATCACGCATGAACTCCTTGAGATTAGGCCCTCGCTTGGGATCCGCGTAAAGCACGGGAATCTCAGGCGTAGATTCGAATTCGACTTCCGCAGAAGGATCGACAAATACAATCAAGCTCTGCACCGCAATGTCCGGCGCAACTTCACTGATTGCACTTTGGATGTGCTCCCGCGCAATCTCGGCGTCGCGAAACGGCTTGCCGATACCGTCGAAGCGAATGGCGGAGAACACTCTGCTTATCAAGCTCCTCTTGCTGCGGAACTTCCCGTCGCGCAGTACGTATTTCTGATCGTGCCAGCGCGTGACAATGGCATAAACGCCCTGCGGACAGATCAAAACATGGCGGACCGGGAAGTGATAGTAGTTGTAAAGCACACTCTTGTTGCTGAGTCCTTTTAAGCCGTCTTCTATCGCCTTTTCCGGCCGCGGCACGCGCGCCCAGAGATTAGTCATGCGTACAGAAATAATCGTCAAGACAAAGGCAATCGGCAAGACAGCCGATTGCGCGATAAGCGTCAACATGTCGGGCGATTCATTGGTGAAGAGCGAGGCGTTGATGACGATGAACCCAAGGATCAACGCGCCGAACGTGCCGAAGAACAGATAATTGGTGATCTTGCGATTGCGCCGGGCAAGTTTCTTATTGGTAACGATGCGCATCGGTTCCTTTTTCCCTTAGCCCACATTTCCTTGCTGGTCCCACGTCCCCTTAGAACAGATCATCATCCCTGTCGCAGCCTATCAAAGCACTGCCATGATCGAACATTTCCGTCAGGATCTCTTCAATGATTTTCCTCCTCGGTTTCAAGAACCATTCTTCCAGTCTCTTCCACCGTTCTGGTGATATCGCGCGAACAAGATAGTCAGAGATTTGTTTTTCCACAGGATCATCAGATCCTGGAGGTAAAGTAGGTGAAGTAAAAGAAGAGATTGTGCGTTCCAAGTCTTTAATCGCAGCGATAAGGGCCTCGTCATCTCCATCGTAACTTTCCTTGAACCTGAAACTGCAACGCGAGACATGCCCATCAATCGGAGGCGGACCGCACTTATCGCGTCCCGGCGCATAGATCAATACATATTCGTTGATCCAGATGTTGTCAGTTTCGTCGATCTCATCAACCTCATTCTCCTGGTCAATGACCACACGCAAGCGATGCAGTTCATTTACGTAGGTATCCACATACAGTGGGCCTACTTCGAAAAACTGGCGCGCGCCGGGTCCCAACTGGCTGGTCCCAATATCAAATCGTCTCTCTGCTGTAACAATCCCGGACGACACGTGAACATCCCGAAGCGTAACCGTGATTTTCCCGTCCTCAGTGTCAAACCAGTCTTGTCCAGTGTTGACGATCGGCACCTGTACCGAAGTGTCGACGCCACAGTACAAAGGATGCGGACTCACCTCTGTCCAGCCCAGCACCAGGTTGACATTTTCCGGCGATTCTGGTGTCTCCGGTACGAAATAAGATATGTAATTCGCCAAGGTCACTTCCGCGCAAATCAGCTCCCCGAAGCGAACGGTCGGCAGGATGACCCAATTCTCGGGAGCTAACGCCGGCGGGATTACCGCCCGTACCTCGCCGATGACCGCGACGTTGAGATCCTCGGCCGGAACGCGCATACAATGCGTCACCGGCTCTGGCAGGGTATTGACCGCGCCGGCCGCACGCAACGCCTTAGGGATTTGGGCCGACAATTTGTAAAGCATGCCTAACCGCTGTAACTCAAGCGTATAGTCCTGGGGGTGGGCGAGCGTTGCAGGCGCGTGGAACTCGTGTTGCTCCACACAATCCAAGCTAAACGAAGAGTTGGCGGACACCTCGATGTCTTCCGGATCGTAGAGCAGAGAGCCGCAATTGTCATAGGCGCGCATAATTGACGTATCTTGCGCCACATTGGGCACGATCTGCCTGCCCAGCGGAATGCCTGCGGAAACCTCTTCGGCAGCCGGCGTACGTAATTCGGCATTGATCCGCGCTATCCCATCCATGGCGATATTCACCGGCTCGCTGCCGTCGCCCGGTCCCAATACACCCGCAGACGCAAGAGACGCCAGATCGAAGGTGCCGCCGCTCGTCCAAGCCCAATACGTGAGCACAGATGAACCAGAGGTGTCGGCGTGGAATTCAAAGCCGACGGGCAAGTTAAACCCGACCCAAACCACGGGCTCAGTAATGATAGCGGGATCAGTCAATTCGATACGGTTGACCCCGGTCAGACCAATAGCGATCTGCTCCCGGTACACCAGTGTGGAATCCACAGGCGACCCACCGTTGGCATCCTGATAAACCAGCAAATCGATGCTACTGCCAGGTACAATCGTCTGGACCGATATGCTGACTGCGTCAAGAGCTACCGGCAGCGAAAGGCCCAGTGGCGTCAAGTCGAAGCCGTTAATCACCACCGACGATTCACCCTCTATATAGAAGACGGCATTACCGACTCCGCTGTTATTGCTCAGCAAGGCGTCGCCAGCCGCCGCGGGATACACGATGAGAACAGCAACGAAAGCAATCACGCTCATTTCACACAGAAGACGCCTTAATGATTTGCGCATGATTCTTCCACCTCGACAGCCCTGCGAATCATCAATGCGTATTGTAGGCTCGATTCATATATTGGTCAAGCAGGCGACAGGGTCTGGCTTACTCGCAAACCG
>JAPOYU010000014.1 GCA_026706395.1 Chloroflexota bacterium | reverse complement strand
GATACAGTATGCATATAGTGGGGTTTTCGGACTGAAATAATGGATTTTTCAGGCTGAAAGTTGTGTTTGGGTTAGACAGGGCATGTTTTCGGGTTAGATGCTGGCTGGGTGATTTGGGATTCATGATAGTCAGTTAAGCAGAAATCAGTCGGGAGTAGGTGAACAAATGTTCACGTATAAACGATATTCTAACCACAGAGGACAGAGAGAGCACAGAGTGAAGGGTTTGCGGGCGAGCCATGGGCCGGTTGGTCGCGTAGACACTGACCGCCGCCACAGCCCGCCGCTCGCCCCTACAGCGATTCTTTCGTAGTCGGGGGCAGGCAAAGCGGCTATCGTTGGAAAGGAGGGGGACAGGTATCATGGGCTCGTTTAGTGGCGGTCTGGCACTTGACGGCGCGCACCAAGCGTTCGCCGGTAAAGGAAGCGCATGCTGGACAAACCGAATCTCCCAGATGAAGACATTATCGAGCTTCTCTCGTCAAACTTCGGCTTGAATATCGAGGCGCTCGAGTTCCTGCCGATCGGCAATGATCAGCGAGCCTGGGCTTATCGCATTCATAGCGATCGTGGCGACTTCTTTGTCAAATTGCGCAAGGGCGGAACGCGACAAGCGGCGCTGGCCGCCCCCCATGAATTGCGACGGTTGGGCATCAGCCAGGTGGTGGCGCCGCTCCCTACGACGTCAGGCGACCTGCATGCGCGAGGCAGCGGCTTTGATTTGATCCTCTATCCTTTCATCAAGGGCAAATCCGCTTGGGGCATGCCGCTTTCCCAAGAGCAAGCGCGCCAGTGGGGCGGGATTGTGCGGCGAATTCACAGCGCCGCAATCAGCCCGGCCATCGCTGATGCTGTGCCGCGCGAGACCTTTGGCGGGAAGTGGCTGAATACCCTGGATCGGGTGGAAGAGAGTATTGCCCGCTCCGACCACCGTCGGGCGGTGGCCGCTGCCATGGCGCGAGTGTGGCGAGACCAGGCGGCTGAGATCTTGCTCTGCCGGAAAAGATATGTCGATCTGGGCGCGCAACTGTCGGCGCGGCCGCCGGAGTTTGTGCTGTGCCATGCCGATATTCACACCGCTAACATTATCATTGAAGCCGACGAGGCAATTCGAATCGTAGACTGGGATGAGACGGTGATCGCGCCCAAGGAGCGCGACCTGATGTTTTTCATAATAGATGGGCATGATGCCGCGTTTGAAGCGGCATTTTTCTCCGGCTACGGCGACGCGGATATCAATTGGCTGGCACTGGCTTACTACAAGTATGACTGGGTTATTCAGGAATTCGGCGACTACGGCGAGCGTGTATTTCTCAGCGGGGAACTGGGGGAGCAAGACTTGCAGGCATCGCTGAGAGAATTCGAGCGTCTTTTTGCGGAAGACGACGTGATTAGCCGGGCCCATCAGGCCTACGCCATTCTCCAGACGACCGCTGACAGCCAGGCGCGGACATAGGTTAAGCGTCGGCTGGCAAGAGCCTGGCCCGATCAAATCGCCCTTATAATTGAAGTTGACAGGACAAGGAGCCAGGGGTACAGCTCATGCGCCGCCGATCTGCTGTGATGATTTTGTTGCTGGCCGGTCTGGTATTCGGCGGTCTCCCGCAATACGCCGCACAAAGCAATCGCCTGGCGCTCCTGCAGGTCTTTGACGCGCGTCCCGCTCCGCTCAGTCCACTCGGGCTCAGACAGGCGGTTAGCATCTTCTTCAATCGACGTGTTGACTGCTCGAAAGCGGAGGCGGCCTTCACCTGGACCCCGGCGATTGACGGCGAGCTGAGCTGCGATGAATTCAGCCTGACCTTTGCGCCGCGGGGCGAATATCGACGAGAGACAGAATACAGCTTCGTCCTGTCACCGCCATTAAAAGCAAGAGATGGCGCGCAGCTCCTCGATCCCTATCGCGTGAGCTACCTGACCGCCGGCTATTTGAATGTGTCGGAAGTCCTGCCGAGCGCAGAGGCCGGACCGGTCCCCACAGATTCCGCCATTACGGTTGTATTTGACCGTCCAATCGTTCCGCTCACTCCCTCTGTGGATGCGGACGACCTTCCACAGCCCCTTTCGCTTTCGCCTTCCGTCCACGGCAGTGGCGAATGGATCAACAGCGCGCTCTACATATTTACCCCGGCCCAACCCTTGAATAGCGACAGCAGATATACGGCGACCATCGATCGAAATTTGACAGCCATCGACGGCTCGATATTGAAGCGCGCTCATTCCTGGACATTCCAGACGGCTGCGCCTTCGGTTATTTCGATTGATCCGCCGCCCGGCACAGCCGACCTGGCGCTCAAGCCCAAGTTTCAACTGCGATTCAACCAAGTGTTGGAGCAGAACATCATCGAAGGGGCCTTTTATCTGCGCGCGTTGCCCGGCGGGTCTGACGCCGATGTCAGCGGCCTGTTAACCTGGGCTGATGACGGGATGGGATTCGTCTTTGCGCCGCAGGAACGTCTCCAGTTGGATTCGACCTACGAGGCCGGCTTTAGACCTGAACTGATGCGGGATCTCCGATTCAGCAACTTGCCCGATGGTTCCTGGCGATACGGAACGACGCCCGCGCCCGCAATCATATCGACCGAGCCAATGGATGGCGCTGCAGATGCGGATCGCGGCGGATTCTCGCTGTCCTTCGCATCGACAATGAACATCGAGACCTTGCCGGATCGCATCAGGATCCAACCCGAGCCGGAGCTGCCGCCGCGCTACTATTTCAGCGAATGGAGCAAGCGCTACACAGTTTCATTTGAAGCGCAGCCTTCCACGTCCTATACCGTTCGCATCGCGCCGGGGATGGAAGATATCTATGGCAACGCGATCAACGCGCCGTTGACATTTAGCTATACCACCGGTCCGCGCCCGCCCGAGCTCGGATTGAACGTGCCGGGGCCAGTCGGTTTTTACAGTGCCTACCGCGATCTGACTCAGGTCACTCTCACTCATCGCGGAGTGGATTATGTTGATCTCCTGCTCAGTCGCGTACCGCTTGAAGACTTCGTCGCTCGCCTCACGCAAGAGGAGCATTACG
>JAPOYU010000029.1 GCA_026706395.1 Chloroflexota bacterium | reverse complement strand
CTTATGTCGAAGCCAGCACCGATGGCGGCGATACTTGGTGGCTTTTGCCGGGCAGACACACAGTAGACGAAAGCCGCTACGGCCGCTTTTACAACGACGGCTATACTGGCAATTCCGGCGGCTGGCTGAGGGAGCGCATTAGCCTGGACAGCTATGCCGGGAAGCGAATCCTGCTCCGCTTCGAAACCTACAGCGAATCCAGAACAAGCTACCGGGGCCTGGCCATCGACGACCTGCGTATTGATGCGATCGACTATCATGACGGTTTCGAAACACCCGATGACACCTGGGTTGCCGAAGGCTGGCTCCGCACCGACAACCGTCTGCCCAACAACACCTGGCTGCAAGTCGTTCAGGACACCGGCGACAGCCTCCATGTCAGCCGCGCGCTTCTAAGCGGCCCCGGCGACCTTGCCGTCGACATCGTACCTGGCGCCAAGCGTGCAATTATCGCCATTTCGCCGATCACACCATATACCAGTCTCCCGACCGATTACACTCTGGAAGCCAATCTGCTAGACGCTGATGGCAACGCAATGGACTTTTCCCGCGATTGCTCCGTGACCACCAGGGCCGGTCTCAACTTCCGAGCCAGCCCGAATGGCAGCAAGATCGGTCTCGTGCCGGAAGGTACGACCCTCGACGCCCTCGACCGGCAAGGCGATTGGGTCATGGTGGAATATGCCGGGAAGACCGGCTGGATCAGCGCAAGCTATGTTACGCAGGCCGGGACCTGCCCTTGATCCGAACTTGCGCCGCCCTCCGAAACGCGAAAATATAGGGGCAACCTATCAGAGTCTGTTGAAAATAGGTGCAAATCGGGTGAATCGCCAAGAATAGGATAGCAAAAAAATCTGCCTCTTGGACTAGATACCGGGCCAAGCGCTTCAGATTCACTCCCGAGGCTGTGAATGCCGCCTGTAATTCGACTTTGTTTTGTCCGCGATAACGGTTTTATCTCAAGCCATGTTTTCGCATCAGCTCCCTTATCGTGCTTTCAATGCGAGCGCGGGCCTGCATTTCCCTTACAAGCCCGGCGCTGGCTTGCTTTCTTCGCCGTTTTGTCAATTGCTGGTGATAGGGCGAAATCTTGAGGCGGCGACCGCATTTCTCGGTCGTACACAGAAGCTTGAAAGGACATTGCTGACATTGCTTGCCGAAGCGGACGCGCCAGGCGACATCCGGCTGAGAAGAGGGTTTGAACACAGTTTTCGACTATATTGAACTGACGGATCATGCGGCGAAGTAGTCACATCCCCTTTAGCGTCAATATTGGCTTTTTGACCCGATTCCGCCCTCCTCATCGCCTTGATCAAACTGCTGCTTCAGCACATGAGCCAGCGTGATAATCTCGGGCAAATCCCGCCATTCCGCTCGCTCATTTCCGACGGCAGCCAGAACCCGTCCTGACCGGCATCCGGCAGCTTCTCCCAAAATTGCGGGACTTGAACTTGCCCCGCTTAGGTGGACACTGAATTCGTCTAATGTTCCGCGTCATTATAGGTCAATCAAGTTTTTCAACACTGTTCGACAGGTCGCCGTACGATTTATTGCCCTCGGCGTGAACTCGACACAGGATAATTCACTACAAAGGCAAGCCTATTGTGTGAAACGCGCGACATACGATGTCCCCCTACGGATGTCGCGTTGGGGTCAGACGCTCAGCTGCCGTGGTAGTAGACGCGTTTGGCGGAGGAGCGGAAGATGAGGAAGGTGAGGATGAGGATGACGAGGAAGAGCAGCCAGGCCATCGCCGAGGCATAACCCATCTTGAAATAGGCGAAGGCGTTCTGGAAGAGATAGAGCGAATAGAAGAGCGTCGAATCGCCCGGTCCGCCTTCGGTGATGATGTAAGCCTCGGTGAAATACTGGAAGGCGCCGATCAAGCCGACGATGGTGTTAAAGAGGATGATCGGGCTGATCATGGGCACGGTGACATGGCGGAATTTGCGCCACAGGCTGGCGCCGTCCAGCGAGGCGACATCGTAGAGCTCCTGCGGGACATCTTGCAGGGCGGCCAGGTAGATAAGCATCATCCAGCCCGTGCCCCACATGCTCATCATGATCAGCGCCGGTTTCGCCCATTGCGGATCGGAAAACCAACTGATAATGGGCAAGCCCAGCTCGGCCATGATGACGCTGACGGCGCCGTACTGCGGGTGCAGCAGCCAGGTCCAGACGATGCTGGTGGCGACCAACGGCAAAATGCTGGGCAGATAGAAAATCGTCCGAAAGACGGACAAGCCTTTGACTTTCTGGTTCAGCAATACAGCCAGCGCCAGCGCAAGCATATTGCCCAGCGGCACGGCGAAGACGACGAAATACAGGGTGTTGGTGAGCGCCTTGATGAACAGCGGATCAAAATAGAGCAGCTTCTCGTAGTTGAACAGTCCGATGAATCGGGGCGAAGAAATCGGTGAGTAGCGGGTCAGGCTGTAATAGAAGGAGGCCAGGATCGGGTAGAGGTTGAGCGCCAGGAAGCCGACGATCCAGGGTGAGATGAACACCAGTCCAACGCCGATCTTGCGTAGCTCGCGCTTTTGGTGCGGCGTCAGCATGGGAGAATCCGCTTTCCGCATGGTCGCCTTACCCGGCGCGTTGAGTGGATCGGCGGTGCTCAAGGTCTAGCCTTTCAAACCCGTCAGCGATATGCCCTGGATGAAGACGCGCTGCATGAAGAAGAAGATGATGATAATGGGTACGACCGCCATGGTCGAAGCCGCCATCAGGATGCTGAAATCGGTGATGCCCTGCGAATTGTGATAGAGCGCCAGCCCTAGCGACATCGGATACAGGTCGCGGTCGTTGAGATAGATGAGGGGACCGATGAAATCGTTCCAGGACCAGATGAATTGGAAGAGCGCCACCGTCGCCAGCGCCGGTTTGCAGAGCGGCAGGATGACGCGCGTCAGCAAAACCCACTCGGAGCCGCCATCAATGCGGGTCGCTTCGGAGAGTTCCTTGGGGATGCCCAGCATGAATTGGCGCAGCATGAAGATGAAGAAGGGGTGGCCAAGCCAGGCGGGCACGATCAGCGGCAGCCAGGTATTGACCCAGCCGATCTTGCTGA
>JAPOYU010000093.1 GCA_026706395.1 Chloroflexota bacterium | reverse complement strand
TCGGCGAGAGGTCGACGGCGTAATACTTGACCTCGGGCTGGGCTTTGATCAGACAGGCGTAGTGGCTGCCGGTGCCGACGCCGATATCGAGGATGACTTCGTCGCCGGACCAATTGAGCGTATCCAGCGTCCAACCGGCGAAATCGGTGCGCGGCACACAGTATTTGGCGTAGGTCTCTTCGAGAATCCGCAGATTCTGATCGGTCGCGTAGTATCGCCGAATCAAATCGGCTTGCTCAGACGCGGGCATCATCCATCCAGACAGTTCGGCAGAACCGCTCTGTACCATCATTCTTACTATACAACCGATTTGCATAGGCGCAAGCAGGCGGCGCAATGACGCGCCCGTTGGTCAGTGTCGGCGGTCAGTGTCTACGCGACCTAGGCGCCCGAAGGGTAGTGTCTACGCGCCCCAGCTGTCCCAATACGTCAACTCGCTGGCCGGGACGCGGTCCGCCTTTTGGAAGGTCTCGCCGGTGAAATAAGCGATGGGCAGCAGCGCGGCGGTGGTGAAATCATCGGGGATGCCGAGGACCTCGTTGCACTCCTGCTCATAGCTGAGGTGCAGCGTCGTCCAGGCCGTGCCGATGCCGCGGGCCCGCAGCGCCAGCATCAGCGACCAGGCGGCGGGAATGATCGAGCCGTAGAGGCCGGCGTTCGCCGACGGACTGGCGTTAGGCGCGCGCCCCTGGACGCAGGGGAAGATCATCATCGGCGACTCGTGCATGTGGTCGGCCAGATAACGCGCCGAGCTGATGACGCGCTGCATCTGGGCGGAGGGTTCCTGCCCCGGTTCGCCGCGGACGGCAACGCCGGCGTATTGATACCAGGACTGCTTGTAGTATTCACCGATACGCGCCTTCTTTTCGGCGTCGGTGACGACCAGCCAGCGCCAGCCCTGGCGATTGCTGCCGGTCGGCGCCTGGATGGCGATTTCGAGGCAGCGCATGACCGTATCGCGGTCGACCGGGCGGGTCAGGTCGAGGCGCTTGCGCACGCTGCGGGTGGTCTCCAAGATGTAGTCCACTGAAGCCAGATCGAAGTTCATGGTCCTTCCTTTCATTGCGCTTTGCGCCGTAAGTCTACCCCATCCCCGGCCCTTCCCCAATGCATTAGGGAAGGGTGACTCATCGTTGAGATTGGGATTTCAAATAAACGCTAAGCGAGCTTCTGGCGGCACTTTTCTGTCGGATCGGTCGTCACGCAAGGCACTGTGAGCGCCGACGAGATACACAGACGTCACTCGTCGGCGGGGGAAAAGGTCTCGTCGAGCCAGTTCAAGATCAGCTGGCTGACGCTGTCGTATTCTGAATCGAAGAGGCGCGTGCCGTGAGCGCGTCCGCGGAACAGCCGGGCGAACACATCGCCCTTGGCGTTGCGGAACATCTGGCGGATGGCGGTCGAACTGCTAGCGTCATTCTGCGCCGCGACCAGCAGCACCGTCCGATCGGCCAAGCCATCGACCAGGGCCGACTCGGGTTTGACGCCGCGGTAATCCAGCCCGGGCGATAGGGCGACTGCGCCGCGGCAGGTCTCGGTCTCGGCGCAACTGATGATGGCGACGTTGGCGCCGATGCTGCCGCCGATGATGGCCAGTCCCGCTTCGCTCAAATGCCTTTCGGCGTCCAGCCAGTCGACCCAGCTTTGCATATCGGCGATGGCGCTGTCCCATTCTCGGCTGCCCCCGCTGGCGCCATGGCCGCGCATGTCGATGTTGAGCACCGCGTAGCCGGCGTCGTGCAGGTCGGGGATGAGGGGATCGTAGGCGGCTCGGTTGCTGTTGAGCATGTGGAGCAGGAGGAGGACGGGGGCGGGTTCGGAGGCGGGGTAGAAATCGGCGACGAGGGTTACCTGGTCGTCTTTACTATATAGCGGGATGGTCTCATATTCGGGCGGGTCTAGGTCGGCGGCGGCGGCACTACCCAGAATTAGGCAGAATAGAACAATGAGGTATCGTAGCATCCAGACCTCCTAAAAGACCAAGAGCAGAATTATCTGTTAGACACAAGATCACGAATTTTATCTTCGGCTTCGCTCTTTGAAACGAACTCTGTTAAACGATCCCAAGCGACACTGCCATCAGCGTTGCGGTACTTGGTCAAGAATTCGAAGACTAGATTGTTGATGAAATTGTCGTAGGCCTCAAGAAATTCGCCGTTTCGTTCTTTGGCCTCAAACCCAAGTGGTTCGATGATATCGGTATACAAGTCTCTGTTGTCCGAAATGAAGTGCCAAAAGTCCTGGCCGCAGAGTTTCCAATATCGCACCGATTCGTCTGGTCTGCCGGCACGTTTTATTGTGCCTGTCTTGAGAGGGCTCCGCTCTTTGCCATACATGCAGCCATTAATTGGAATGATTTCCATTGTCGGATATTTGGTTTGCAACACCGTGATTGCATCGCTGAAGTTTGTCAGCATTCTCTGAACTTGGCTCGAATTGCCCCAGTTTGGACCAGACTTTATTTCAAGGATGTACAGCTTGGAATTCTTTTCCAGAACCAAATCAATTCCTCGCAGTTTTCCCTTTTCTGGCTTGTATCCATCGTAAACTTCGCCAGCTACAAATACCGCGACTCCTTCCAGAAACGTCCCAAAAAGACCTTCTTCCTGAGAAGACAAGAACGCATCCATGATGCCATACACTAGCTGTATGACTGTCTGAGATTTCGCCCTGAACAAATACGGATTCTTGCGTTTAAGCACATCATTTAGACGTTTGCTTTTGACGGTTTCTAATCGTCTTTCATGGAAGTATCCAATATTTGCCGCCACGTAATCTTGAACCGCCTGCAACAGGTCGTTACTCATCTTCACCTCAGAACAGCCGATGCATCTGGGATTCCATGTGCGCTTCGATGGCGTCGACGTATTCTGGAACGATCTCGATGCCAACCGCGCGACGTTTCATTCGATGGGCGACAAACATGGTTGTTCCTGAACCAACAAACGGATCAAGCACCGTGTCGCCAGGTTTGGTAAACAGCTTGATGAACCATTCCGGGAGCTGACGAGGGAATACTGCGCTATGACCCTGGTTGTTGGTCTCTGTAGCCATATGGATTACGTTAGTAGGATACACCTTGTCCCTGCCGACCCAGTTCGAGATATTCTTTCCGAAACCACTTTCGACTCTCGATTCGTCACGTATCTTGTCCGTTTTGCTGAGATTGCGCAGCCGCGCCTTCGCCCAATCGCCAACAGGAACCATCACTTCTTCCTGATACATATCAAACTTCTTTGATTTATTGAATTGAAGCAATCGTTCCCATGAGTCCCTAAATCTATTGGGCCACTTACCCGGGTATGAGTTTCTCTTGTGCCAGATAAATTCTTCAGTCCAGAGCCAGCCCTGCTCGCGTAACGCCTTGATCAAGTCAAGCACATAAGTATGACGCTCTCCGTTGACGGCCTTTTCCTTGATGTTGAGAACAAAAGTACCTCGTGAATTGAGAACACGTAGAAGCTCACGAGAAATGGGCAAGAACCAGTCGACGTACTTGTCAGGGTGAACGCCGCCATACGTCTTTTTTCTTTGGTCTGCATATGGCGGTGAAGTAAAGATTAGCTGAACAGTATCGCTATGCAACTGCGTCAATTCGATCGCAGCATCGCCTTGTATTAGATAGAAGTCGTCTGACATCATGTACACTGCTGTATGCCATTGATACCTACAATTCTATCGCAATGCAAAGAGTTTTACTTCCGTTTCCTCCGTCCCCGCCCCAGCAAATACAGCAGGAGAAACAGGACGAGTCCAACTATCATCCATTTGTCTTGCGGCGAAAGCTCGGCCGGCGGCGCTGAATTGGAGGTGATGCGGATAGTGTGCCTGTCCACCTCGTCGCTGTGCCGGTAGATCAGGCGCTGTTCATCTTGCAGCACTTCATATTCGCCGTCGCTGACCTCGACCCGATAGCCCTCGGGGTATTGCGAATTAGGCACGAAAATCTCGGTGGGTTCACCTATGCCGCTGTCGTGGCGGAAGCTGAAACTGAATGCGCCGCGCGCCATGTCGAAGCACATGCTCAGCGGCTCGCCGGCGATTTTCCGCGCGTAGGGGCGGACGACGGCGCTCAAGGCGCGACCGCCGGAATCGATGTCGGCCGGGTCGCTTTGCTGGTCGCGGCTGAATATCGAGAGGTCCTCGTTATTCCACAGGTCGCCGTGGGCGTTGCTGTTATCAGGTGTGTAATTCCAGAGCGTATAGCTCAGCAGATTGTCATCGAGGGCGCGCAGGTTGTAATCGAGGGCCTGCGCCTGCCGACTGAAGTCGCCGGTGTGATAGGCGGCGGCGTTATTCATATCAAAGGGAATGCCGAACTCGCCGATGAGGATCGGCACGTCGCCCATCGTCCCCTCGGCATAGCGGCGGAAGTTGCTGAACTGCCGGCTGAAATAGCGGCGGATTGAGGCCTCGCCGATGAGCGGGCGCATGGTGGCGAAGTCGAAGTTGAGCTGCGGATGGAAGCGGCGCGTGAAGAGGGTGATGCCATCGTAGAAATGCGGCGCGTAGACCAGCTTATCGGCCTCGTCGTATTTGGGCGGCGGCATGAAGGGCTCGGCTTCGACAAAGATATGCGCTCGTGGCAAGACAGCGTGTACCCCGGCGGCGAAGCGCTGGGTGAAGGGCTTGAGGAAGTCCTGCGTGAAATCGCAATTGGCGAAATGGGCCGGGCGCAGCATACGCGGCTGCCCCTCGCTGTCGACATCCCAGACGCCATGCGCGCGCCAGACATCGCCGCAGCCCTCGCGCCAGACTGTCGCGCCCCCCGGATCGAGCCGTACATTGCTGACGCGCGTCGGCGGGAAGCTGGGCAAGGGCGAGCCGAAGTCCGGGCAGTCTTGGGCGAAACCGTTGGCGAGGTAAATCGCCTGGGCCGGCGTCGGCATCAAACCGCGCTGGTAGAGCAGATGATCGTGACTGCGCAGGTCGGGTACGCCGATCAAGCCGAAATGCGGCTCGTTCATCGAGCCGAAACCGACGACATTGGGCAGGTGGCCGATGCGCCGCGCGACGCGGGCGTAGGCCTTGACGTAGCGCTCCTGCAAGACATCCTGGATGTTGCGTCCGTCAATCAGCAAGTTCGGCGCAAAGGTCGCGCCGCCGAAGAAGAGCGTGAACATGGTGAAGGCGGCGAAGCGGTAATAGTTGTTCGCCCACATCAACTGCGGGAAATCGTCCCCGTGCTTCTGATGCAGCAGGGCGGCGCCGGTCTCGTGCAGCTTGGTCACATCCATGCCGGCCGCCTCAAGCGTCCAGGCGGGCGCGCCATCACCGCCGGAAAAGCGACTCCAGACGTCCTGATGCGGATCGATGAAGAGGTGAATGTCGTATTCCAGCGCCTTTTCCAGCAGGGTTTCGAGGTAGTCGAGATAGTCCTCGTCATATTGCCCGGGGCCGGCATGCTCGACCGCTTCCCAGGTGACGATGAAGCGCAGGAAGTCCAGCCCCCAGTGTTTCAGGCGGGCAAAGTGTTCATCGGCTTCATCCAGCGGGAAGGGCCGGCCGATGAAGCTGAGGTCGCGGGTTTCGTCCAGGCTATCGGGCAGGTGGGTGAAGCCGGGCGGGCGCGCCGGGACTTTGCTGCCGCCGCTGAGGTTGACGCCGTGGAGGATGCGCCTGCGGCCCGTTTCGTCGATGAACCAGCGACCTTTGGCGGTGATGGGCATGTGGGGTTCCCTGTAGATGGGTGGATTGGGCGCGATTATAGCAAAGAATCGCTCTTTGCTCTGTGCTCACTGTGTATTCTGTGATCAACGCCTCTAAACGGCCGGCCAGGGGCGATTGGGACCCGGACCCGGCAGCGGAAACAGGCCATCCGCCAGCAGCCGCTCGACGCGCAGGCGCAGCATCCGCAGTTCGATGCCGGAGAGCAGATCGCGCATGTCGCGGGTGTAGTCGTCCCGATCATCGGCGAGGCGGCCGCAGAAGCGCTCCAGGTCCGCCAGGATCGCTGACGGGATGGGCATGCCGGCGTAATCCCAGATGACGGTGCGCAGCTTCTCGCTGGCGTTGAAAGTCAAGCCGTGGTCGATGCCCCAAAGGTGTTGGTCCTCATCGACCAGGCAGTGACCGCCTTTGCGATCGGCGTTGTTGGCGATGGCATCGAAGATCGCCATGCGCTCGAGCTGCCGGCTGAGGCGCAGCTTGTCGAAGGTGTAGTAGTGCTCTTCCGGGTCGTGGTCGATGAAGAGTTGGACGGAGCCGACCCCGCGTGTGCCAGCGCGCAGGAATGTCGGCGGCACGAGCCCCCAGCCCAGCGCCTTTGATGTCAGATAGGCGGCCGTTTCGCGGTTGCAGAGCGTGCCATCGGGGAAGTCCCAGAGCGGGCGTTCGCCCTTGCGCGGCTTGTAAATCGCCATGACGCGGATATCGGCGCGGACGATGTTGACGAGGAAGGTGTAATTGGAGCCCCAGCGCATCAAGCCGACTTCGTCGTCCATCTCGCCATGTTCGACGATGTCGATGGCTTCGTCCAGGTGGATGCATACGGGTTCATCGAGGGCGCGGGCGGTGTGGACGCGGTTGACGCTCATCGGCGGCTGACCTGAGGTCGGTGGTTGGACGCCCTCATTGTAACTTGCCGGTCGATTGGCTTGCAAGGAAACTCAGCTTGCCAGCTTTACGCCGCGATAGACCTGCGCGAGTTGGAGTGTGCAGCCCAGCGGATCAAGCGCTATCTCGGCATCCGCATCGCTGAATTGCTGCAAGTGCCAGCCGCTTTCCATCCGCGTATACCATTCGGCGAATACGCGCTCCTGGTCAAGAATCAGGTAGCCCTGGATACTGGGGACGTTGGCGTAGTACTCGACCTTGCTGATGTGATCGTGAGTCATAGACGAAGGTGATGCCACTTCCACCACGACGGTTGGATTTAACAAGGTGACCTCACTGTCGTCTTCGAACTCAGGCTCACCACAGACGACGCTGGCATCGGGATAGACGTATTTGAACGGGTTGATTCTGACGCGCATGCGACTGGCCAATACTATGCAATTCTCGACATTCAGGCCGTTTGCCAAGGCCCCTATGGTGTTCGCGGTAATCATTGAATTATTGCCAGAGGAGCCGGGAATCGGATACACGATGCCGTCGATATACTCATTTCTAATATCGCTCGCCTCGTCGAATGCCAGGTACTCTTCGACCGTCATCTGGCGCGTTTCGGCAATCATTGTTCGTCCTCGTTAATCTACGTCGCGACCGACGCTCATTAAAACGGGGCAGCCAACTCATTCAGGTCCAGTAGAAGATGATGCGGCCGTTCTGCTTGGCGTCCGGCCGGCCCGACTTCACCGTATCCATCGCGTGCAGGCTGAGGGCGCGCATCTGCTCGCGCGTGCACCACATCCGCACGACCTGCGGCTCACCCTCGCTGCTTTCAAACAGGTTGTACGCTTCCTGCGCATCCGCCTCATCAAGATCATCCGCATCGGCCAAATCGTCTATCTCATCGTCATCGATGTCATCTTCGGCTTGGGGCAGGAACTCCTGCGCGACCAAGATGACCTTGTTTTCGTTGGCTTCGTAGGCCAGGCCCATCTGGGCGATGCGGAAGAGCGGCTCGATCGGCTCGCGGAGCTCCATATCCAGATTGCTGAAGTCGGCTTCAGTCTTGATGTCGTCATGCGCGTCGATATCGTCCAGCAATTCAGCGATTGCGGAGGAGAGCGCTTGGGCCTGCTCCTTTTCAATGGTGAAGGAAACGATGCGATTGTCCTTGCCCGCCTGCAAGTGGAAGGTGCGTTTGCCCTTGGGCCCGATCGTGCCTATCGTCACGAAGTCAACCGGATTGAGTTCAATAACATTACTCATCATTACCTCCATCTACAAGAATTCTAAACTGTACTTGTAGAATGAGTGACGCGACCTGGCACGCGGCCTTCATCCGCCGCTCCGTTTTCGCTCGGCCTTCTTTTCGGCATCCATTCGTTTCTTCATCAGCGGCTGCAGGTGAGCGATATCGTTCATGCCGATGATATACGGGCGGCTGTGGCCCAGATGCAGCGTGCTGATCGAAGCGGGTGAAATCACAATCCGCTGGAAGACATCGAGGTGCATGCCCAGGTAATGCGCCAGCGCCATCTTGATCAGGTCAGCATGGAAGACCAGCGCGATCATTTCCTCCGGATGCTCGCCCAGAAGTGATTCCAGCGCATTGACGATGCGCGCCTGGACCGCCCGCATCGTTTCGCCTTTGGGAAAGCTGGCGCGCGATGGATATTCCTGCACGACACTCCACATTTTGCGGCGCTGCAAGTCCTTGATCGCCATGCCCTCCCAATCGCCATAGCGCACCTCGCCGATTTCGGCATTGGCTTCCACCTTGAGCTGGGGATGATGGCGGGCGATCGCCGCCGCCGTTTCCATTGTGCGTTCGATCGGGCTGGCGTAGATATGCGAGAGCGGCAGTTCCGCCAGGCGTTTCCCCAAGGCCTCCGCTTGCGCCTTGCCCTCGTCGTTGAGGTGGACGCCGGCCTTCCAACCCGCGAGCTTGCCCGTCTTCACGAAGTCGTTCACGGCATGGCGGATGAGCAGAAGTGTGGTCATGGAGCTTTGCCGGGGGCGAATGTGGATGATGCAGAATGATAACACATTCGCGCGCCTATCAGCTAGACGAGCTAAGTCAAGAGCAGCACTCTCGTGTATCATATCCGTATCCAATCACCAGTGAGACCGCGCCGATGAAATTCGCCATCAACTATTCGCCACAAGCCGAGAAACTCTGGCGGGACGGCAAGATAGAAGTTGACCTGTTCAAATGCCCGGATTGGCCCGATCTCGTAGACCGCGTCAGAATGATTCATCGGGTCTATACGCACTGCGACCTTTATGCCGGGCGGGAATTGAATAAGCCCCTCGACTTCCGAAGTTTACGCCACTGGCTCGAAGCGACGGACACTAGGGTCATCAACACCCACTTCGCCGTTTTGCGGTCAGAATTCTCAGCCGATTCCGCGATAAGTCCGGAGGCCATCATCCAACGCGCGGTGCAGTCAGTGGAGCGTCTGGGAGAAGGCATCGGGGTCGAGCGCATCGTGATCGAGAACGTGCCCTACCCCACGCGCTTTTGGTACGGCGACCTGCTGCCGGAAGTGGCCGATCCGGCGGTTATCTCGGAGGTGGTCCGGCGCACAGGCTGCGGGCTGCTGCTGGACGTGGCGCACGCCATACGCGCCTGCGAAGGCACGGGCCGCAAAGATGTCCAAGCCTACATGAACGCCATGCCGGTGGGGGCCCTGCGGGAGCTGCACATCGTGGGCATCAGGCCGGAAGCGGATGAGCTCGGCATACGCCAGGACCACGTCGCCATGACTAAGGCTGACTGGGAAATGGCCGAATGGGCAATCGACCAGATACGCCTGGGACGCTGGAATAAGCCTGATACCATGGCATTCGAATATGGCGGCGTCGGCGAGAGATTCGCCTGGCGCAGCGAAGAGGCTGTGATAGCCCAGCAGGCGCCGCGCTTGTATGACCTGTCGCGGCGAATATAAAGGACGGCGAGAATCGCACTGACGTGTAGAATGATGTGTGTAACACCTGCATCCAATCGTGCTCTCCGGAGTCAGTTCTGATTCATCGGCTTTGCGGCGTCGCTGGCATGGACAGATCCACCTGCCGTCACCTGAAGGTTTTGCTGATCCTTAGCCTTCTCATCCAGGGCGGGATGTACCTGAGTTATCCCCTGCCGGTTGTCAAAGATGACGACAATCAAGCAGCCCAGTCCTATTTGGTCGGCGAATTGCTGAGTGGCAACCTGCTGATCGGCAACGTGCGCTACAACACCGGCTACGCCTTCGTCATGGCGCCTGCGCGTGCCCTGACGAGAGTATTGGGCCGCCTCGACGATCGCGCTTTCCTGCTTGTGCAAATGCTCGCCTATAGCACGATCCCGTTCATGGTCTACGACATGATCCGGCGTCGATTTGACGGGCGGACCGCCCTCATAACTGCGCTGGTAGTTCTCGTAGACCCCTTCAGCCTACAATGGGCGCATTTTCAGCTTCCCGAATGGCTGATAGCATTGGTGACCGTCTGGGCGCTATGGCTGGCTACTTTGGCTTGGTCAGCAACCGAGGGCCGGCGCTTGATGTTGGTGGCGCTGGCGGCCGCCGGTCTGGGGCTGATGATAATCGCGCGCCTCAATTTTGCGCCGCTGGTGGCGATGTACGGAGTCGCCTTTCTGTTCTGGCGGCATATCAGGCTGCAGCAGCGTATCACACTGTTCGCGCTCACAGGCCTGATCGGCGCGGCGATTCTGGCGCTGTACGTGGTCTTGATTCAAATCCCTTCAACCGGCACAAGCCGCCTGAGCTGCACATCGGGCACTACCTTGCTGTCGAGTGTCACCCTTAAAGGATTGCCTGCGCGCGCCTCCAATGGACCGCAATCGCTGCATTACGCCGAACTCTTGACGCTGACGGACGCGTCCGGCGCAACCATCAAGCCGGGAAGATACAGATATTGGCAGATTCCTGGCCCCTGGGTTGACGAGGCGACGCAAGACGCTTTCTTCAGTCAACCGATCAGCGAAGTGAAAGACGACATTGAAATTGCGTTTCCAGCAGAGCTGTTTACCTATCTGGGCCCCTGCTCACTGGATGCGCTTTTATCCAGCGTCGCTTTCGAGGCAGTAGCCCGGCATCCTGGCAAATTCATGCTGAGAACGGTCAAATATATCTTTGACATGCTCATCCTGCATCCATCGGACCTAGCCTTTCCAGCCCAGTACCTGGAAAGCCCGCAAGACATCTCTTTCTCGGGAGATGGCGCGTATGGCTTTTACCGCGCGGATAGTGACCTGTACAACGGCCATCGTGTCTGGAAGCCCGGCATCGTCGTTTACAGCCGTCTATTCCCGATCCTCAATCTGCTTAAGCTGATCACGCCGTTTGCCCTAATCGCCGCCTTCTGGAAACGCGACTGGCTTCTGACGTCCATAGCGATCCTCTATCTTCTGTGTCTGATAGTGATTGCTGTTGCAGCGACCAGCGAGCCGCGGTATTTCGCCATGGTCACGCCCCTGGGCTCGATGCTGGTCGGCTGGTTTCTGGCACAGTTCCTGCATAAGATTCTCAGCGCCCGACGAAGATATAGCCGTCCACCGAATTAATAGCGCAACTCACCCTAGCATCACGGCGAGTGTGCTGTTAGACTGAGCGGCGCAACGTGGTAAGCGGACCTACATGATCAGTTTTTCCACATTGGTGCAGTGGGAATGCACCCATCAGGCCTTATGAGCGCAACGTAAGCGGCGGGCAGTTTGCACGAAAATGCAGACTGTTGGTCGCCCGCTCGTGTCTCGCTTAGCGGCGCGCGCCTCAGTCAACCTAAGGCTGAAAGCGCACAATCACAAGCCGATGGCGCCACCCGGTAAATCGTATCACTATGAGGAGTAGTAACAGAATGTCCGAAGAACGTCAGCAAGGTACTGTCAAATGGTTCAACGCCGAAAAAGGGTACGGCTTCATCTCCCAGGAAAACGGCGATGATCTGTTCGTACATTACTCAGAAATCCAGGGCTCAGGCTACCGCACGCTTGATGAAGGCGCGCGTGTGGAGTTCACCGCCGTTGAGGGCCGGCGCGGCATGCAAGCCAGCGCAGTGGCCGTCGTCGATTAAGTAGATCCATCTACGAAAACCAAACCCGCCATGACTGTGGCGGGTTTTTCCTTTTTCTGGCGTCCGCGGTCGAATTTACGGCTATCTGCGCCGCGACTCGACGAATTCAATCGCCGTCAGCAGTTTTTCCAGGCCAATGCTGCGCTCGCCGGTCAAATGCAGGCGGATCGCCCGCCGGTCATGAGCTTGCAGCGCGCGCAGGTCGCCGGCCGCTTGCGCCGCGAAAAGCGCGCCAAAGCTGAAGTCCATCCCCGGTATCGCCAGATCGGGCGCGGCATCCGCCGTCAATTGCCAGAAGACGCCGTTGTTGCCCCCGCCTTTGTGATATTGTCCGGTGCTGTGCAAGTAGCGCGGACCGTAACCGATGGTGACGGCGCGCTTGGTCACATGGCGCAGGCGACGCTGAATCCGCTGGAGCATGCGCGCTTCATCGCTGCTGGGCGTGAAGTAAACGAGGAAGGCGAAATAGTCGCCGGCGTTGGTGCCGGCCATCTGCGCCGCGATCACCTGGGCGGCATCCTCCCCGTCAAAGCCGTGCTGATGGCATAGTTCCCGCAGCGGCTCCAGCGTCGTTTCCTCGGCGTACAACTCCAGCCCATCGCTGGACATCACGGGATCAGCGCTTGGCAGGCCCCCGGTCTCCTGATATGCGTGCAGGAGCGCCTTGGTCGCGTCTTTGGCTTCGGTGACGTTGGGTTCGTCAAAGGGGTTAACTTGCATGATCGCGCCGGCGATGGCAGTCGCGTATTCCCAGCGGAAGAATTCACCCGCGATAGCGAAACGGTCCGCCAGGCGAATGGTGACACGTGGATGCCCGGCTTCGCGTAATGCCCGCACGGCCGCATCCTTCTCGGCGACATCGGCGTCGTTATCG
The DNA here is from genome assembly GCA_026706395.1 of Chloroflexota bacterium. The sequence goes on along the minus strand of JAPOYU010000093.1, from coordinate 15,254 downwards.
ACGCGCAGGTATATGAAGAGCCGGTCGGTCACATAGTCATGAGGCATGCCGATGGTCGCGCCGGCCACGGGCAGCGCGCCCCCGCCTTCTTTGCCCAGGCTCTCCGCCAGCAACTGCTCCGCCCAATTGCCGAAGCTCGTCAGCGACTCGGTCGTATAAATCGTGACCTTGTCCCGACCCTCTTTCGCCAGCGCGCCGATGACGGCGCCAAGCTGCAAGCCGGGATGATAATGCGAGGGGATGCTCTCGCGGTTGGTCGCCAGCATCGTATCAGCGCTCGACCAGAGGCTATCCAGATCCAAGCCGATAAGCGCGGCCGGCGCCATGCCAAAGTAACTCAAGGCGCTGTAACGCCCGCCGATATCAGACGGATTGAGGAATATATCACGGACACCGGCTTTGCGCGCGATATGCTCCAGGCGCGATCCGGCGTCGGTAATGACAATGAACTGATCGCCATTGCCGCCCGTCCGCTCCCAGAAATAATGGTCGAGCGCCAGGGTTTCAATCGTGCCGCCGGACTTGCTCGCGACGATGAATAGCGTGTCTTCCAACGAAATCTGTCCTTCAACCCCCCGGATGCGGGCCGGGTCCGTGCTATCGAGCACGATAAGGCGCGGAAACCCCTCCTGGGGGCCGAACGTTTCCGCCAGCACCTCCGGCGCCAGCGAACTGCCGCCCATGCCCAGCAGCACGACGTGCTTGTAGCGCCCCCCGCGCACGCCCTCTTGCAAGGCAGCCAAGCGCTCGCGGTCTATGGTCCGGTCATAATCGAGCCAGCCGAGGCGATCTACGATTTTCTCCATCGTCGGCCCGTGATTCTTCCACAAGCTGCCGTCTTTATTCCAAATGCGCGGGTTGGCGAAATCGGCATCCAGTCGCTCGACCGCCCGGTCGACCGCGCCATGGTAGATGCCCAGGGCAAGTTTAGTGCGCTCGATGATGCCGCTGCGCAGCAGGGTCCGCTTGGCCGCCACCTGCGAGATCAAGGTTTCGAAGGCTTCAATGAAGGCGTCAACGCCGTCATCTTGCAGGCGCGCCGTGACCTGGTCCAGGTCAATGCCGACCTCCGCCAGGCGATCCAGCACCTCTTTCGGCGGCAAGAATGCGCCCAAATCCCCCGTGAGCGTCTCGGCGGCGGCGCCGTGATCCTTGAAAGCGGCCAGCGTCGCCGGCGGCAGCGTATTCACTGTGTGCGCGCCGATCAAGTTATCGACATAAAGCGTGTCGGAATAAGCCGGATTCTTGGTGCCGGTGGAAGCCCAAAGCGGACGCTGAACTTGAGCGCCGGCCGCGCGCAAGTCTTCAAAGCGTTCTCCCTCAAATATGCGCTGGAACGAGCGGTATGCCAGCTTGGCGTTGGCGATCGCCGTCTGACCCAGCAGCTTGCTGTTGGCGGTGATGCGGCCGGTATCCTGCTGCACTTGCGCCGCGCGGATATTGTTCTCGAGGATCTGATCGACCATCACGTCAATGCGGCTGAGGAAGAAGCTGGCCACTGAAGCAACGCGCCTGATGTCCTCGCCGGCCGCCTGCCGCTTTTCCAGGCCGCGAATAAAGGCTTCCGCCACTTGCTCATAATTATTGATGGCGAAGATCAGCGTGACGTTGACATTGATGCCGGCGGCGATGGCGGCTTCAATGGCCGGGATGCCTTCGGGCGTCGCCGGAATCTTTATCATCAGGTTGGGACGGTCGACCGTTTCAAACAGGCGCCTGGCTTCATCGATCGTGCCTTGGGTGTCGCGGGCGAGCAATGGCGACACTTCCAGGCTGACGTAGCCATCGCCGCCCTCGCTGCGGTCGTAGATTGGGCGGAACAGGTCGGTGGCGTTCTGAATATCTTCAATCGCCAGCGATTCGTAGATATCCTGCGCTTCCAGGTCGAGCATCGCGAGTATGTCGCCGTCGTAGGTATCGGAATCGCCAATCGCCTTCTGGAAGATCGACGGATTGGACGTCACGCCGAGCACGCCCTCTTCATCGATCCGGCGCTGCAAATCGCCGTTTTCCAAGTCATCGCGATGGATGTAATCGAGCCAGGCGCTCTGGCCGAGTTTCTGGATTTCCAGCAGGGGATTGCTCATCGGGCTGCCGCCTTCCGCATGTGTCTAAACCATCGACCGTGCGGACATTCTAACAGAAATTGCTTTGCACAGCAGAGGCACAAAGGGAAATTATATAACGGAACATAGTTGTCTATATTGCCGTCAGCTTTGTGGAAACATCATGTTCCTGTCTGCTATGAAATTCTTTTCCTGATGCCCATCGTGAGTCTTCTTACCACTTTTATCTCTGCTATGCTAGATTACAGGTGACGATGTTTAACAGCGCGATAGGTCGATTTGTCATGCACATCTCATGGGTACTGCTTGCCGAAAATGTAGCGGTGAACGAGCATTCACAAAGGATGGACATACTTGGTGAATTCCGCAGAGTGGTAGCCGACCAACTTCCTTACTCATTGCCCAAGTTCTATATCATATGTCGTGCAGAAGTTGATGCGCACAAACATGTGACAATGCCATATAAGGTGACAGTGCGCAGGCCCTCAGATGAGTTGGTTGAACTCCACAATAGTGACATATCGGTGACCATTCCTCCAAATGTCGGACGTGTCATAGGCACTTTTGAGTTGATTGATTTATTAGGGGACTGACGATGAGTGATGTTTTACTTTCTGAGGCGCTGCGTCTAGCGGAGAGACCGTACCAGATCGAAGTCGAGCGCGAACCCGGCGGACTTTCACCAGACATCCCTAGATATACCGCCAGCATAAAGGAAATGCCATACTGTGTGGCACAAGGGTTTACAGAACAGGAAGCTCGCAACGAGATTCGTTCGGTACTGACTGATTATATCCTCTCTTTGTTGGCCCGAGACGTTGAAGTTCCAGATCCTGAGCTCAAGCCGTGCCGTCATGAATCAGACTATGCCGTTCAATGGCTGTGGGAGGGTTGCTTTGTCTATGCAGAGAAGGGCGTACTGGAAAAACTCACAGGGCCAACTGTCCGTGTTTGAATCGGGTAATGAAGACGCCCGCTGGCACACAAGGATTCCGATTTGGGGACTGCCGGCCTAGTGGGTGTCTGCGCGACCCCGCAGAGCCGCCCTACAAGATTTGTCCGCTGCCGAGGGACTGACGGGCTGTCACCGGCTTGAAACTATTCCCTGCCCCGCCCAAACTGCCGCATCAGATCTCATGGACCAATTTCCTCAATTCGAGAACATTTGTTCACCTATACATTCGCCATCCCTGCTATACTGATTCCACCTGCGCCTTAACAACCGAATAACCCGGCAAACCAGACCGCGCCAGCGGAGACGCGACCAGGGTTTTATTGGACAAAAAAATATTCGCCTTCCAATAAAACTCTCACAAAACCCCGATATGTCCCCCAGGTCTCGCGGCAATCGCGCCCCGCCTCTTTGCAACAACTATTACACCATCCGGCATTCACCGCCTTTACAATAAGGACTCGGCAATATTCCATCTTCTATCGTATCGAAACCTGTATGGACGTCCGGCCTTGTGGGTGTCGGCGGTCTGTTTCTACGCGACTTGCGCGACCCTGACCCTGGTTTCGCCCCGGTATCGCGCGTCGCTTGGAACTGAAGAATTCACCCGCCCTGTCGCTCCATCCGGCGGATCGATATCAGAACGAGCAGCGCGGTGACTGAGAGGTAGCTGAGCGTCAGCAGCACCCAGGGCGATAGAATGGGAATGGACGCGCCGTTGCTGGACAGCGTGACGCGCATCGTGATGAGTTGCTGATGATCGATCAGCATCTGCTGGGAGCGCAGCGTCGCCATGATCGGGTTCAGGCTTGTGGCGATCATATCGGCGTAGATGGTCGCCGCTTCGACCGCGGGGCTGTCGCTGACGTTTGCCGCGATATTGTTAATGACATTGCCGTAAGCGTTTTGGAAGAGGACCGCCGCAACATTCGGCAGGCCAACGGTTATGGCGATCGCGACTGTGTAGGAGCGGATGGTCGCCGCCAGCGTGCGCTCGGTGATCGAGGAAAAGAACATGCCGAACGCGCCCAGCGTAATCGCCGATACCAGCAATACCATCAGCGCCAAGATAAGCTCCTGCTCGCTGACGCCGCCGAAAAGGAAGGCGATGCTCTGCAGAGGAATGGCGGAGAGCAGCAGCAGCACGATATAGCCAAGAGCCGACTGCATCTTGCCGACGACAAAGGTCGCTTTGGTGATCAGCGTGGTTTGCAGCAGGTCATAGGTCTTGCGCTCGCGCTCAGTGGTGATGGCGCCGGCGGTGAGCGCGGGCACGATGAAGATGATCAGCATCAGCTCAATGAAGAGTACGCCGATGAATAGCTGCCGTCCCAATTCGCCCGTGACGACAACACCGCCGCGCGGCGCTTGCAGCAGGTAGAGCAGAATCGTGAAGAAGCTCATCAATGTCAGGAAGATCGTGATGATGGCGAAGCCGCGAACCCCGCGCATCCGGCCGCGCAGCTCCTTGATCATAACCGGATTCAGCCGGAAGGCGCGCAAGTCGCCGATGGTCATAAGGCCGACCGTCAGCAATGGCGCGATCGCCAAGAGCGCCGGCAGGAAGCCAAAAACGAGCAGCGCCGCCAGATTGACCGCGATCAAGACCCAGGCGGTAAAGACGGTCCAAAGTTCCTGCGCCAGTATGACGACCGATAGCACCAGCAGTATCGCCATATTCGCCAGGATGCCGGCGATGATCAGCAAGCCGGCGGCGTCAGCGTTGATGGCGAAGTTTCGTAGCAGCGTGCTTTGCAAGACACCGAACAGCGTCGGCTCAACATTGCCGGCGTGCGCGGAGGCGACCGTCACAGCAAGGCCGGCGATGGCATTGACGAGCGCGCCCCAAAACATGATGAGCGAGCTGCGCCGAATCAAGCGTTCCCGCGGCGTCATCAGTTCGGGCGGTACGCGATCCCAGGCGGCTGTCTCCGGCACATTGTCGCCGAAGAGCTCGCCGATGAATCGACGGAGATTGTTTAGGGTGTTGAGCATTTGTCTATCGAGCGTGCCTTCTCATACAGCTTCTGCAACTGTCGGGCAACCATCCAATTGTAGCGCAAACCCGTGACTTCGGGAGCAATTTCTGCCAGCGCGGGATCATCGCGCAGCATCCAGAAAAGACGCTGTTTGTCCTCATCATTCAGGCATTTGACATGTTCAAGAAGCTATTCGAAAAGCATATTGCTTCGTCCTATCAACTGACAATTGCACAGCTGATTATATGCCAAGTCAGCTCGAGAATCATTACTGGTATACGGACCTATGAGCAGCTACAACAACATCTCCCGCCGGCGCTGCAGTTCAGCGATGACCTGCCGATCGGCCTTGCCGAAGCTGTACTGGCCAAGTTCCTCTTCGCGGGCCCAAGCCCAGTCCAGCGCCCCGATCGCCTGTGGATCCTGATAGGGCGGCAGCGCGCCGAGGTAGTGACACTCAAAAGCGTGCAGAGTGATCTTGAAATGCGTGAAGGCATGGTCGACGACGGCAAACAACGGGCCGACCGCCACATCTATGGCGAGCTCCTCGCAAAGTTCGCGGCGCAGGCATTCGGCGAGACTCTCCCGCCCTTCGACCTTGCCGCCGGGGAATTCCCATAAGCCGCCGAGCAGGCCATCGAGCGGGCGCTGCGCAATGAGCAGGCGCCCCTCGCCATCGCGGATTAAACCGGCTGCCACATCATAATGCGGCGTGGGCGCGCGCCTCGTCCGAACCGGACGCAGGGCAACCGTGCCTCGGGCGAAGGCGCGACAGTGCGGCTGCACAAGACAGACGTCGCAGCGCGGGTTCCTGGGCTTGCAGACCTTCTGCCCCAGCTCCATCAGCGCCTGATTGTATTCGCCGGCGCCCTCAAACGGCAGCCATTCAGCGGCGATCGACCACAACTTTTTCTTGGTCGCGCCCTGGACAATGTCGTCGTCCAGGTCGAGCAGGCGCGTGATCAGGCGCGTCACATTGCCGTCCAGCACGGCTGCCCGGCGTCCAAACGCGATACTGGCGATGGCGCCGGCGGAGTAGCGGCCGATTCCGGGCAAGGCGAGCAGATCGCTGAGGTCGCCGGGTAAAGCGCCGCCGTGCTCGGCGACCACCGCGCGGGCGGCGCGGTGCAGGTTGCGCGCGCGACTGTAATAGCCCAAGCCCTCCCAGAGCTTCAGCACGTCAGCGAGGGGCGCCCGGGCCAGATCAGCGATCGTGGGGAAGGCATCAATGAAGCGCTGGAAGTAGGGGATGACCGTCTCGACCTGCGTCTGCTGCAGCATGACTTCAGAGAGCCAAACATGATAGGGGCTGGGGTCGCGCCGCCAGGGCAAATCCGCGCGGCAGTCTCGATACCAGCGGAGCAGCGCTTCAATAAATGCCGGCGACATGCTGTTACAACAAGGAGAGGGCGTGGCGGTAGACGCTCAGCGCCGCGTCGAGATGGCCCTGCCGCATATAGGCGTCGCCCAGCACGCGATGGACTGACGGCATATCGCGGTATTTCTCCTGGGCGATCAATTCACGCATGTCATGCACGACCCACTGTAAACCGGCTGTCGTGCTCAGTAGCGTCTCGTAGTCGATCAATGCGTCTGGGAGGTTCTCCGCCTTGACCTTGTCCCGCGCGGAAAAGATGGCAGCCTTAAGCCCGGGCGGCGGCTTGCCCGGCTTAATCGGCTCGGGCAGGGCGGCAGCTTCCTCTGGGGCAGAGATCGCGCGGAGACGCTCGGCATACCAGGCTTCCAGGTCGGCTTCGCGCTCCTGGACGAGGAAGGCTTTGCTCAGGCTGTCGGCGCGATCGGCCGGAGCGGCAGCGACCGTTTCCTTTGTCTCGGGCGTATCGGCCGGCTGGGAATCCGGCACCGGCGCCATCGACTGTGTGCTGTGCTCTTCCGTTTCGCGGTCTTCCAGGGCCGGCAAAGATTCGAGAAAACTCGTCGACGCGTCGGCGTCAAGCGAGTACAAACTTTCGTCTTCCAGGTCGTCGAGCGTTTCGTCGTCCTCCCAGGTCTCATCGAAGTCCTCTGGATAGTCATAATCCGACCCGTCGGCAGCCCGGCCGGAACCCGACAGGGCGACGCCATTGGTATCAAGCTCATTCAGCCAGTCCAGCGGATCATCCTCATCGTCTCCGCGAGGCATATTGTGCGGATTGCCCGCCGATTGAGGCTTGGCTTTTAGATCTTTGAAATCGGGCAATTCGTCAGCTTGCTGCGCCGCGACGATCTCGTCAAGCCAATCCAGCGATGCGGTGGGCGCGGTATCTTCGTCTTCAAAAAGGCTGAGGTCAACAGGCGGATCGGCATCAGCCGGCCCCAGACCGGCGTCCGTCATAAATGCATGGTCCGATGCCACGGTCGCCGCGCCGGGGGCGGTGTCATCCAGCCAGTCCGACCAGTCATCATCTTCCGAGGGCGCATCGGCATCGGCCGCCTCGGGACTATCCGTATAATCGTCAATGAACTCGGAGGAGGCGGCGCTGTGGCGCTTCGCCAGCTGCTCCAGCCATTCGATGAGCTCCTCCTGGGACATTGAATCGAAATCGGGCAATTCAGGGTCTTCAAACATCGGCGCGTCTCTCAAGCGGCCATGAGCAGTTGATCTTGTGGGATGGGATGCTGATTATACCGTCGATTGTCCGCTGCGGCGATCAGGATCGTCAGAATCCGAGTCGTCGACCGGGCTGTTGTACTCCAGCCAGACGGGACTGTCATTCGTCTCCGGCTCATCATCCAGGCCGATGTCATTGAAAAGATCGCTTCCGGCGTCCGGCATTGGCGCCTCTTCGCTGTCTTTTGCGAAAGAGAAGTCGTCATCGTCGATGCCGAGCTCGTCAAAGTCAAGGTGCGCCTCGCTATCGTCGAGCGTTATGGCGATGGTCTTTTCGGTGGGCGACTCAAGGTCGAAATAGTCGTCCCAATCCAGCCCGACAAAATTCAACTCCTGGGTATCGTCCTCGAGATTGATCGCATCCATTTTGTCGGTTGGCGTGTCAAAGCTGAAGTAATCATCGAAGGTGAGATCATCAAGTTCGAGCGCTTCAATATCGGCGTCGATGCTCAGCGCAGTGATGCCTTCCGCGGCGCCGGCCGCCTCAGCCTGCATGTTCACCAGCCAGACGGGCGGCTTGCTAAAGCGGAAATACAATGTCTCGTCAATTTCCGCCGGGTCGACGGCCTGCAGCTCGCCGGTCTCTTCATCGACGATATCGCTGACCCAAGCGAATTCCTTGCCGGCCGCCGCCGTCGGTCGCGCGTATTCGTTGACATCGTCGGTGGAGGCGTCATTCTCGCGGTCCAAGCCCGGCACGACGGCGTTCAACCAGTCGGGCGAGCCGGCAGCGGCATCGGCGCCCTGCTCGACGAAATCCGCCAGTTGATCCGGGCTGTTCAAGCCCCAGGCGCGGGTCTGCTCTTCCGCATCGCCAGTATCGGGAAGGCTCGCCGCAGCCGCGATATCGACGTCATCGGCCGGTGCTGCAAATATGCCCAGGTCATCGTCCAACTCGTTGGGGTCGTCCTTTAGCCAATCGACATAAGGATCGTCGTCTTCGTCGTCACCCAATTCCGATTCCCAACTATCGATCAGGGCGGCGTTCTCGCGATTTAGGTCGTCTTCGGCGGGCGCGGCGATCGCGGCAATTTCGTCTTGGTCATCCAGCCAGGAATCCGCCGGCGGAGCCTGAAGCAACTCGTCTTCGATATCGAGGTGGCGCTCTTCCCCTTCGCTGGATTCGAGGTTCTGCTCAGCATTGAGCCAATCTTCTATATCGCTGTGATGAATCGGCTCAGTATCCGATGTCTTGTTGAGCAGGCTTTGCAACTGCTCGTCATCGCCAAACAGGTCGAAGTCGCCGTCCTCGTCCTTATCCAAGGCCTCGCGCATGGCAGCCGAAAGCCAGGGCGCGCCGCCCGTTTCCTCGTCATCAGGCTGCTTGACCCATTCGCGGTCGAAATCTTCCATGACCTTCGATGACTCGTCGTCAGCGCCCAGCTCCAGGCTGCCCTGTTGTATCTCAGCCATCCAATCGCCGTCATCGCTATCATCGCTGTCGTCATCCAATTGCTCAAGCAGGCTCGCCAATTCATTGTCCAGCGCAGTGCTGAAGTCATCGCTTTCGTCTTCGGTCGCTTCCTGCTCGGGCAGACTCATTTGCGCCATGATGGCGTCAAGATCATCCGCGTCTTCGTCATCGGCGACGGCCTCTTGCGGCGCGTTCGCGAGCAGGTCTTCTTCGTCCAGCGCAGGCAGGATTTGCTCGGCATCGTCCTCAAGCGTCGCTTCGCTGACTTCCGCCACCGCTTCACCGATCACCAACTCGCTGAACAGCGTTTCAATCTGCTCATCCGAAAGCAAGTCATCGAGATCGGCCGTGACGAGTTGGTCTTCGGTCGCCTCTGTTTCATCGATGCCGAAGAGAGCGCCCAAGCCGCTGTCCTGGCCGGCTCTCTCCTTCAGCCACTCCGGGTCTACGATCGCGTGTTCGCGCGATGATATGCTGTTATAGTCGAGCTCGTCGATGGGCAGCAGATCGTCCGGCGCCGGCTCCCCGGCCGCCAATTGATGCGCCATATAAGGATCAAGTTCTTCGATACGCCCCAAATAGGTCTGGGCGTCGGAGGGGCGCTGCTCAGCCAGCCATAGCTCGGTCATAATCCGATTGGCGTCGATGGCGTAGGGCAACTGCTCCAGGATCTGAATCGCTGATTCCGCGGCGTCCATCCGGCGGCCATCAAGCCAAAGCGCCCGCGCGCGCAGCAGCCGTAAATCAAGCCGCTCCGGATTGCGTTCCAGGGCGGAATCCAGTGTGTCCAGGGCTTCAGGCAGCAGATTGCCCCGGATATGCTGCTGGGCAAGAGCGCCCGCCGTCAATTGCAGGCGTTCAATCTCTTCCCCCCGATGCTCTCGATACAGCGCGCGGATCAGCCCGGTGGCCTCAGCGTCATTCGGCATCTGGTCCAATGCGCGCTCGGCATGCCAAATAGCGCGATCATTCTGCCCGATGCGCTGATAGGATTGCGCCAGGCGCAGGCGAGTCTCGAAATCTTGCGGCTTCGCGCCCAGCGCGCGGCGCAATACGTCGGCCGCTTCGGCCCAGCGTCCCTTGGCAAAAAGCGCGCCGCCCAGCTGTTCATAAGCGCGCAGATTCTTGGGAAAGCGCTTGAGAATGTGGCGCGCGTGCGCGATGACTTCGTCGAAGCGCTCCTCCTCAGCCAGGTTCGCTATCCGGTCTTGATAAGCCCGCAGGCTGATTTCCGCCATGTCAGTCCCGCTAACTTGTTCGTTAGGCAAATCATCAGGAATTATAGCATAGTTGCGCCGAGCGTAAGTGACGGCGGGGGCCTGTATCGGACGCGGCTAACGATAGGCTGCGATGCCATCTTCAAATTCTGCTGGGTCATTGTCGCGCAGGGCGAACAGGGCTTGCTCCAGCGCGTATTGCCGGCAATAGAAGCGGGCGCGGGGCAGGCAGTCCCGCAACGCCGGATAAAGTGCCATGACCCGCTCGACAAAGCCCTCGCCATAACTCGCGAGCAAGGCGCCAAGGTCTTGCGCCGGATCGCCGATATTGCAGAAGCTGAAGTCAATGACGCCGCTGACGCGCCCGTCCTGAAACAGGATATTGCCCGCGCCCAAGTCGCCATGGATCAAGCAGTTGTCATACTGCCACAGACGCGCGTCGGCCAGCGCCGCTTCAAAATCCCGGCTCACTTCGCGCTGCGCGTCCGGGCGCATGTGCGGGAACAAGTCTTGGCGGAAGTCATGATAGTAGCGCGTCCAGACAGCCCGCCCGTCTTCTGCCGCGTCCACCAAGCCTACTTCGGCGACTGGGATTGCATGCAGGGCCAGCAGAAAATCTGTCAGATCCTGGGCGATTCGCGCGACCAGGTCCGTATCCGCTTGCAGCTGGGCGAAGCGCTCACGCAGCAGGGGTTGGCCCGACAGCATCGCGTAGCCCATGAAGAGCACTCGCCCCGTTTCGTCGTCCTCAGCCCAGTATGTCGGCGCTGGGATAGGCAGCGGCAGCCGCCCCGCCAAGCGCGGCAGTATCTCCAGCTCATGCGCCAGATCAGCCGCGACATGGAGGCTCTTGGGAAAGCGGAAAATCCAGCGCTCATCGAGGCTGAATACATGGTTGAACTGACCGGAGGCCGGCAGGAGCCGAGCCTCGCGAAATGTCAGTTGGGGCAGATGCCGCTTGAGCAGCGCGAGCAAGGACTCGACCTGCATGTTCTCCATAGACGCGCCCTCTCTGTCTGAGACAGGCGACATTATAGCGGGTTCGGCACGGGCGGAAAGATGGCTTCGCCGAGACTGCCAAAAGCGGTTGCGACCTGCGCGGGGCCCGCTTCAACTGGCGTGACCAAGGCGAGGTTGGAAACGAGCAGAAACCGAACTCAATCTTAATGCGCCCGTAACATACAGCCTTGCCCGCTTAACGCAGATGGCATAGTCTATAGCTATATCGTTTGCTTGACTATCATAAGGCAATAGAGCAATGGCGGACTCTGCCAAACCAACTATTCTTTTCACAAATGACGATGGCATTCGCTCACCTGGCTTGTGGGCGGCGGTATCCGCCTTTCGCTGCCGCGGGCGCTTGCTGGTGGTGGCGCCGCGAGAGCAGCAGTCCGGCATGGGGCGCAGCATGCCGCATTACAGCGAAGGGCGCATCTTCCCTTACGAGGTTCCGATCGACTGCGGCGAGTGCGAGGCATACGCGGTAGATGGCACACCGGCTCAAGCCGTGCAGCATGCCGTTCTCGAATTGGCCGAGAAGCAGCCGGCGCTGCTAGTATCCGGCATCAACTACGGTGAGAACACGGGCAACGGCGTCACCATTTCCGGCACAGTCGGCGCCGCGCTCGAAGGCGCCAGCCTCGGCATCCCATCTATCGCCGTGAGCTTGCAGACGACGACCGACCTTCATCATTCGCATTCAGATGAGGTCGACTTCAGCGTCTCGGCGGCTTTCGCTCTGCGAATCGGCGGCTGGCTAATGGATCACTCCGCCCTGCCCGACGATGTAGATGTCCTGAAGATCGATGTGCCCTGGGCCGCGACCCGCGAGACCGAATGGCGTTTGACGCGGCTTTCGCGCCGGCGGGTCTATTGGCCCACCCGGCCGGAACGCCTGGCGCTGCACGATACGGGCAAGCTGGGCTATCAATACAATAGCGACCCGTCCGCCGCCGAGCCCGACAGCGATGTCTATGCTCTCCTAACTGACAAAGTCATCTCGGTGACGCCCATCAGCCTCGACATGACCTCGCGCACCGATATGTTTCGGCTGACCCAGATCATGCTGGGCAAGATCGAACTGCGGCAGCCGCGCTTGATGTAGGTTAGTAGGGACAATCAGTCAGGTCGCGCGTACGCGAAACCTATTCCTAGGCTAGTTGCAGCGCCGTCTCCACTTCACGCTCCCAAGTCCCAGCCACCAGCACTCCGTGCTCATTCTGTCCGCCGCTGGCGTCTGGACCGGTAAGATAGGGCCGCTTGCCCAGCGGAAAGCCGCTTTTCGCCGTCGCGTCCATCGCGCCGTTGATGAAATGCAGCGCCACACCGGCACGCTCCCTGTCCGTCGTATTCGCCAGCGTACAATGCGCCACGCCATAGGCAAAGAAGGCGACGCCGCCGGCCGGCAGCTCAATCGCGACCGCCTCGTCCTCCGGCGGATAGCAGCGGATATGATGGTTGCTGTAGGGATCGCGACTGTGCTCGTAGCGCGTACGATAGCTGCCCGGGATGACGTGAATCGTGCCGTTGGCCACCGTGGCGTCATGCACCGCCGTCCACATCGCTGTGCCTTTCAGGGGATCGTCGATCTCAAAGTAGGCGTTGTCCTGATGCCAGTTTGTGCCCATGCCCTCCACCCCCGGCTTGATGAATACCTGGTCGAGATGCAGAACGACCGGGTCGCCGATGAGCTGGCGCACGGCGTCGATCGCTTTGTCGGCAAAGGGCATGGCGCGGAAGAGGTCGCTGTGCGGGAACATGGGGCAGAGCTGCAGGTTGACCTTGTCTGAGGCTGGCGTCTGGCCGTCGCCCGCTGTGGCGACATTGCGCAGCAGCCCCAGATCTTCCAGGCGATCCAGCTCCCGCCGCATCGCGCGCACTTCGCTCTCGGACCAGAACTCGTCTTTGGCGACCCAGCCCTCGGATCGGAATTGCTCGATTTCGCTTTTGCTGAACATTCGGCTGCCCCCTTAAGCTTAAGAAGAACCTCTGTGGTGAATTTAACCTACTCCCGCCGCAGCGCCTCGGCCGGCTTGAGCCGACCCAGCAGCAGCGCCGGGTACAGGCCCGCCAGCAGCGCCGCGACCACCGCCACCAGCAGCGCCTCAAGCAACTGAGACGGCTGTGGCGCGAATTCCATCGTCCAGCCGAAGGAGCGCAAGTTGATGACATGCGTCAAGACCAGCGATGTCAACAAGCCGATCGGCAGCGCCAGGGTCCCGGCGACCAAGCCCATCAGTCCGGTCTGAATCATGGCGAATTGACTCAGTTGGCGCGCCGTCATGCCGGTCGCGCGCATCATGCCATATTCGCGGGCGTGCTCCAATTGCAGGGCCATCAAGGCCGCCAGGATGCCGATGAAAGCCACCAGCGTAGTCAGCATCCGCAAGGCGATGGTGATGGCGAAGGTGCGATCAAAGACTTCCAGCGCGCCCGCCCGCAAGCTGGCATTATCCTGCACCAGCAAGTCGTAATCGGCAAAACGCGCCCGCAATTCACTTATGACCGTCTCGATATCGGCGCCGTCCTCCGTGAAGATGCCCAATGAGCTGACGAAGGGATCGGCGAAATAACGATCGTAGATCGAACGCGCGATGTAAACCGCGCCTTGATCCGTGCTGTAATCATAATAGACGCCGAAGACCACAAATGTCTGCGCGCCCGCTTCGGTATCCAGCGTGATGGTATTGCGTTCCCGGTCGATGCCGCGGCGGAAGGCGAAACTCTCGCTGACCATGACCTGGCCGTCATCCAGCGCCGCTTGATGCGCCTCGACCGGCACATCACTCCACTTGAAACTGCGATTATTTCCGGCGATATCGAAGTCGCTCGCCAGCAGGTTGACCGGCGGCATATCGGGATAATCCGGCGCGCTGACCACCACATGCCGCGCCGACGACACCGCCCGCACGCCCGCTACATCCAGCGCGATGCCTTTGACGACGATATCCACATCCACGCTGGCGTTGTTGGAGGCGAAAAGCGGTGGCGAGACGTAGATTTGCGCGCCCAGCGATGCTCCCAGCCAGTCGGCCACGGTCACGCGGAAGCTGCCGATCATGGCGCTGACGCCGACGATGACGCTCACCGCGACGGTCAACGCGGCGACCGCCACACCGGTGCGGCTCAGCGAGCGGACGACGGCGCGGGCCGCCAAGCGCCCCAGCACGCCAAACAGCGCCTCGCTCGGCCCGGCCAGCAGACGCATCGCCAATACCAGCGCCAGCGGCGTGAAGAGCGCCCCACCCACTATTATGCAAAGCAGGGCGGCGAAACCCGCCGTCAGGCTATCAGGCGCGGCCAGCAGGATGAAGCCCAGAAGATTCAAGCCAAGCGCTCCCGCCGTCATTATCGGCAGCAAGCGTCGCGCCGTCGCCTCTTCGACTGAGCGTTTCATCACGCCGGCGGGCGGTGTCCGCGTCGCCTCCCAGGAGGGCAGCGCCGCCGCCAACAAACTGGCCGCGATGCCGATCAGAGCGCCCTTCAGCAGGGACAGCGGCGGGATGCTTATGCGCTGGACATTGACGCTGAAATAGAGATCGCTGATCGTTTGTGACACCAGCCCCACCGTGCCGCGCCCGAATATGACGCCCAGCGCCAAGCCCAATATCGTGCCCACCAGGCCGAGGATGAAGGCTTCCAGCAGGATGAAACGGAATATCTGCCCGCGCGTCGTGCCCAGCGAGCGCATGATGCCGATAACGCCCCGGCGCTGCAGCACGCTGAAATTGACCGTGTTGTATATGAGGAAAAGCCCGACCACCAGCGCCAGCAAACTCATCGCCTGCAAGTTGAGCTCGAAGGCGGCGATCATCTGGTCGAGCGAATTCTCCGCCTTGACATCCACGAGCCTAACACCCGTAGGAAGCGCCGTGCGTATCGAATCGACCTCGTCGGCGTCCAGGATGAGATCGATGCGGCTGAGGCGGCCGCTCATACCGACTATCTCTTGCGCAGTGGCGATATCGCAGATGATGAGATCATCCAGCGCCTGTCGGCTGGCGTTGTTCTCCGGC
>JAPOYU010000138.1:14605-27905 GCA_026706395.1 Chloroflexota bacterium | reverse complement strand
CCATTTGCAAGAAGTTCGTTGAAGCGCACGGCGGCATTATCTGGGTTAGCAGCGCGCTGGGCGCCGGTTCGACATTCTCCTTTACCTTGCCCATCGCCAATATCGCCAGCGCTCCTGTCCTTTCCGCGGAGCCTGCCGTGCCTGACCAACACTATCGCCCGCGCGTTGCCATTGCGGAGCAGAATCAGCAAATCCTGAACGCCCTGCAAAACCGCTTGCCTGAATTTGATGTGGCAACCCTGGCGGCAGCGGACGCGGACCATTTGTATGGCCCTGACGAGCTTGTCATCATGAACCGAGAATGTGCCTCGGCATTCGACAAGGTACCTTGCCCCACCATTGAGTATGCCTTGCCGCAGACCCCAGTCCTGGCGGACGAGCTAGTCATGGCAACCTTGATAAAGCCGGTGACACCGACGAAGCCCTTGCGCGAATTGGAAAAAAAATCGAGGATCTCACGCATGTGCTTGTGATTGACGACAATCGCGGCTTTGTTCAGATGATTGAACGAATCTTGCCCGGCGCCAAACTTGAGCTGTCCATCGCGCGGGCTTTCACCAGCCGCGAGGGCTTGCGGCAGGTGACGCGGGAGATGCCCGACGTCATCTTGCTGGACCTATATATCGCGCAAGACAATGGCTTGCAGTTCCTGAAGCAGGTGAGAGAAAAGCCGGCCTGGCGCGATATCCCGATCATTCTCATCACCGCCCACAACCTTTGGGCGCAGAACTTGCAGCCGATGGAGCAGCCCTGCCAGATCTCCGTTACCTACCCCGGCCCAGTATCTGTCACAGCGATGCTTTCGATGATCCAGCATATCGCCACCCGCCTGGTCGGCAGGCGCAGCGAGCCTATATCACCCCAATCCGCTTGAGCGCGTGTGAGACCATGCCCTGGTCTACCGGCTTGTGCAGAAAATAGGTGGCGCCGAGCGCATAAGCCAATTCGGCGCTGTTGAATACGGTACATACGATGACCGGGATATCTTACGTGACTGGATTCGAGCGGATCCGCTGCAAGAGCTCCCAGCCATCTAATTCGGGCATCATGACATCCATGATGAGCGCGTCGGGCATGGCCTCTTGCAGCAGCGCCCAACCCTTTTCGCCATTTGGTACAGTTAAAACCTGACAGCGATGATTGCTCAAATAGCGCTGCAGTAGCTGCAAAAGCGCCTGATTGTCGTCAATGACCATGATTGTGTGGGCGCCGGCTCGTGGCAAGATCGACACAGTTTCCCGCTCGGCCTGCGTCGAATGTCGTACCGACCAATCCAGTTGTTTCGTGAGCTGGGAGAGCGCTGAAAAGTCGATATCTTGCGCTGACACCGGCGCATAGGCGACAGCGATCACGGGCTTGTCCTCATTCTCCTGCAGCGAAACATCAATGCTGGCTGGGGCGATCTGCACGATGATCTGGCTGAGGATGTTTACCAGCACCTGCTCGGCGATGGCTTTGTCGGTCGAGATATGAATAGCGCGGGACGGGACCGAGGATCGAAACTGAATGTCCTTTTGCCGGCAGAGGGGCATGACCGAATTGATGGCATCCCGCATCAATTGGCACATATCGACCAAATGGAAATTGTATTGCAGTTGCGAGAGTTCCTGTTCAAGCGAGGTCACATCTGACAGCGATGTGGCGGGTTCGCTCGTTTTGGTCGGCGCCTCGTCTTGCGCATAAAGCAATTTGGCGACAGTGTGCTGGCCTCTTTTCAGGTCACGGTAGATCTGGCGGCGCGACAGGTTCAGCTCGTCGGTCAATTCTACGATGCTGAAGCCCTCGACATAATAAAGGTGAAGCAAGTTGTAAAGCCGCGCCTCCGGTTCGCGAAAGAAGATCACGCGATCCGGGTTGAGCGTGTCGATGGCATCGACAAAGCGGCGGCGGAGCTGTTGGCCGGCTTGCTGCGGCGTCAAACCCTCATCCAGAAAAGGACGCGCCCAGGCATGATTTTGCAGGTAGGGGTAATCATACAGATGATCCAAGATCTCTTTCACCTGCTTTAGGTAATCTTCCGGTACTTCCGGCGAAAGCGCATCGCTCATTGGTTGTGAGTCCCAGGATGCCTGGATGGGCAGATTCATTCAAATTGTAGCACGCGCCGTTTCGCCGACTGTGCCATGTTTCGGCACAAGCATGGCACAAATCACGAGACAAGCAGGCATAACTCGCGGGATGATAAAGTATGCTCAAACTGAGCCTCGGTGTTGGCGAAGCAAAGGCTGCTCCGCACCGCAACAGAGCAATTAGTCTGTTGAGGAGTACCGATATGAATCTACGCATGTTTTTTGTCCTGTTCATCCTCGCCGCAGTGTCTATCGTCCCAGTCGCCGCTCAAGACGACGCGATGACGATCGACTTTTGGCACGGGTTGACCGGTCCTGATGGCGCCTTCCTAGAAGATATGGTCAACACTTACAACGAAACGAACGAAGACGGCATCTTCGTTCAGTTGAATGTATTCCACTGGGATGTGTTCTACGACCGCTGGGTAGCTTCGATCGCCGCTGGCGATCCGCCCGATGTGGTCATTTATCACATCAACGAAATGCCGCAGTATGCCGAGCGAGGCGTTGCCGCGCCAATTGGCATGCTTGTCGAAGAAGTCGGCGTCGATATGAGCGGCTTCTCCGATGTCATCGTGGATATGTCCATGCGCGACGGCAATCTCTATGGCTTCCCCATCCATATTCATCCGATCGGCATGTATTACAATGTCGATGCTGTCGAAGCGGCCGGGCTTGACCCGGACAGCCCGCCGACCAACGCCGAAGAACTGCTGGCATGGGCGACCGCGCTCACCGTTGACAGCGATGGCGACGGCACGATCGACCAATACGGCGTGTCCGCGCCGGCGACCAACGTCATGACCTTCCGCCTGCGGTGGGGCTTGATTTTCCAGAACGGCGGCAGCTTCATCAGCGATGATCTGAGCACCATCACCATCGCCAATAACGAAGCGGCTGAAGCCCTTGAGTTCTTGCGCGATCTGGTCGCCGTCCATGGCGTCGCGCCCGAGGGCCAATCCGACCCGAATACCGACTTCCTGACCGGCAGCGCCGCCATCACCTTCCAAGGTCCTTGGTGGATCACGGGCTTCGTGGACGCGGGCTTGACTTCCGCACGGCGCCAGTGCCGACGCTCTTTGACGAGCCGGGCGTCTGGACGAGTTCACACTACTTCGGCTTCTCGGTGCAGGACGACCACGACAGCCAGGTCGCGGCGATGAAGTTCGCCAAATGGATGAGCGACAACGGCGCCCTCTGGGGCCTGTCGGGTCAAGTCCCCGCCAGCGCGGCGGCGCGCGTCGATCCAACCTTCACTGGCAGCGATATCTATCAATACCAGGAAGCCTTCGTGAACTCGCTGGACTTCATTCACTATACGCCGCCGATCACTGTCAGCACCGAAATCTTCGCCGAAAATGTACAGACACCACTCGTGATCGGCTGGCAATCGGTCATGCTGGGGGCAGTATCCGCTTCTGACGCTCTTGCCGAAATGCAGGCTGGCATCCAGGCAGTTTTGGATCGCTAGACTTGCCTATTGACGCGACGGGGCTCGTTTCGGCGGGCTCCGTCACTCGCAATTGCTCAAGACGACTTATCATGTTCATTCGTCTATTTTGTCTCAGTCTGTACATCCTGTTGCTCACGAGCTGCAGCGCGGTATGGGCGCTGCTCTATCCAGACAAGCCGGCGGAGACAGGCGTCAAAGCCTTGCGCATTGTCAGCGATAGCGAGCTGCTTCCCTTCGCCGATTTCCACTTCAACGAAGCCCGCTTCAACCCCTCTGTTGAAGACCCGGCTGCGCTCACCATCATGTCATCGACTACCTTTCATAACGCTAGCGGAGAGCGCCTGGCTGTGCGCTTTCCCCGCTTCAAGCTGGAGATCAATGGCGTCCACTGGACCGACTTGGCCTCCACCGACTTCCAGATCGGGCGCTTGCAGGCGAACGCCTCACAGACGATTGAGCTGCAAAGCCTGCTGCTGATGAAAACGTCAGCGAATAACAACAGCCTGTCTTAGAAGCCATTCAAGCCGGCGGAGCGCTATCCATCCACATCAGGGGTACTATCCTGATATTCCCCAATGGCAAGGAGACGGTCGTGAACCTGGACATCGCGGGTGAGAACCTGGTATTGCCGAGCGAGTGGCTACATCCGGCCTCTGAAGGGTAGCGCGTTGACAGTCTTGGGCGACGCAACCGATCCTCAAGCGACAGCTGGAGCCACGCGTTGGGATGCCGTTATTGATGTCTTGCGACCCTTTTTGTTCATGTCGCCATATCTGATAGTCTTCTTTCTCTTCTTGTTCTTGCCTGCTCTGTCGAGTGTTTTCATCAGCTTCACCGATTGGCAAATCTTGGGAACGCCCACTTGGGTTGGCTCCGAAAACTTCGACTACATTTTCGGCGATCGGATGTTTTGGCGGGCGATGACCAATACGCTGGTCTTACTCTGCTGACGGTGATCCCGATGGTTGTCGGCGGTTTGCTATTCGCCGTGCTGTTTAACGAAAAGCTGCGCGGCCGGGTCATAGCGCGCACTGTCATCTTCTTGCCTAATGCCGTGATGGTGACAATCGTCGGCATCTTTTGGCGCTGGATTTATGATAAGAATTTCGGGTTGGCGAATTATTATCTCGGAGAAGTTCAGCTTGGTCCCGTCTCCTGGCTGACCAGCCCTCATGTAGCGCTGATCGCCGTCGCCATC
This sequence comes from Chloroflexota bacterium, assembly GCA_026706395.1. The sequence continues at coordinate 23,185 of JAPOYU010000138.1, read as the reverse complement.
ACAACTGTCTGGTGGCAGATCGGCACAAATACCATCATCTATCTCGCCGGCTTGCAGGAAATCCCGGAGGACTTGTACGAAGCGGCCAAGGTCGATGGCTCCACCGCCTTGCAGCGTTTCCTCTTTATCACAGTTCCAAGCCTGCGTCTCATTCATATATTCGTGATTCCCCTGTCCGTGATCTCATCGATGCGCGTCTTTGGCCAGGTATTGGTCATGACGCAAGGCGGACCGATCGGCAGCACGTATACCTTGGTGCAACATCTCTACTCTGTCGGTTGGATTAACTTCCGGCAGGGAGAAGCCGCCGCTATCGGTGTCATGCTGTTTCTGATCACATTTCTTCTTACGGTGATGCAGTTGTACGCTTTTGGCGCGTTGGACTTCGCCGTCAAGCAAAAGAGCGGAAGACAGACCGGGCTTCGCGTGGAACTTAGCCGCCTGTTCAAACCAATTGGCAAAACCTATCACCATATCATCGCCACGTTTCTGAATAGCCTGTTCGCGGTCACGAATATCCTGGGGCGCATCCGGGTCACGCCGCGGTCCGTCATTGGCGTCGGCCGGCTTAACCAAAAGGCGCTCATAGGCTATCCCTTGTTGATTGCGATTACGCTGCTGTGGCTGGTGCCGCTGCTATGGATGTTCTCCACGTCGATAAAACCTGAAAACCAAGTGCGCCAGATTCCGATCGAGTGGCTGTCGCCGGATACGACCTTTGACAATTACACGCGGGTCGTGAATGCCTACCCTCTGTTGGAATGGGGGCTCAACAGCTTCAATGTGGCGCTGCTGACGACGATAATCGCCGTTGCGCTTTATGTTCTGGCGGCTTATCCCCTGGCATTCTATCGTTTTCGCGGCCGCGGTTTTCTCTTTCTCGGTATCTTGGCGACTATGCTCATTCCGGTTGAAGCGACCATGATCCCGCTCTTTATCGCCTTGGCGAAGCTGGGCGTGGTTGATACCTACATGAGTCTAATCATGCCGGTCGCAGCCAACGCCTTCGGCCTCTACCTGCTCGTGCAGTTTTTCCAATCAGTGCCTTTCGAGATGCTTGATTCCGCGCGGATTGATGGTGCGATCGAGTTGCAAATTCTGCTCCGAATCATCGTGCCTCTGCCAGGTCCAGCCCTGACTACCGTAGCCATTCTCACCTTCATGACAAGCTGGAACAACTTCGTCTGGCCCTTCATCGTCTCCAACAGTGACGCCACCCGAACCTTGCCCGTCGGGCTGGCGACCGTCATGGGAAGCATCACGGGCAGTCCGACCTCCGTGCAATACGGCATGGTGATGGCTGGCTCGGTTCTGGCTACCCTGCCGCCAATGCTGATATTTGTGTTCTTGCAGCAATACTTTGTGCGCGGCATTTCGATGAGCGGCATGAAAGGCTGGGCGCTCCACATAAGTCTAATTGCGCACGGGATAGTAGCGGCGGCAGCAGCTGATCGTAAATGCAATTTTTCGGATCTTCCGCTGCGCTAGAGTCGGCGAGACCTGCGCTGTCACGGGGTCCGAGCAGATTGGGCTGCAGCGGTGATGATCTAACCTGATCCACATCCCAGCCCGGCAATATTGACTCCGCAGCTGCATCGCGCCAGAAGGCACAGTCAAGGTGGACATACGATTCTTCGCCTAGGTGAAGACATTGTGACAGTCGCCGCACCACAGCGCCCAAATGGCCGCCTCTTAAGAGCGAGGGCATGGCGCCCAATCTTTGTATTGCCCGCGTCGAACATCTGGGGATCCGCTACCAGTTCGTGGGTCACGACAGAATCGCCTTTCGCTGGCATATCCTGTAAGAGAGCGCAGCTGTCTAGTGCCAAAATGATACAAATATCTATATTCTGTTAGATAAGTTATTCCTGTTGACAAATTAGCTCTTATGTTCTATTTTGGGATTATAAGGCTCGAAAGGCTATCGAAACGTTTTGTCAGTCGAAATGATCGTGACCCATATCCAACAGCGCTTCGGTTATCAAGCCCTGCGTCGTGCCTCGGAGCTTATGCAAGTGCATGAGACTTTAAGCACTGGCATGGAAGCGGTCGACGGCCTCTTGGATGGCGGCCTGCTGAAAGGCGCGACCCATAGTCTAAGCGGACAGGCGACATCGGGCGCAACCACATTGCTATATCGCACGATTGCCAGTGTGCAAGCACAGGGCGTACCAGCAATCTATCTGGAAATGGAAGACCTTTTTGATCCGCCCAATGCCGCTGCAACCGGCGTTCAAATTGACCGCCTCCTGTTGATTAGCCAGACATCGCTCAAGCGGGCATTGTTTTTGATTCGCTCTCTAGCGCAGCACCAGCTTCCCTGTTTGTTGGTAATCGATAACCCGCCAACCTTGCCACTTGCCCAACTCAAAGCGACATTGCGTCACGCTCCACTAACGCTTATCAGCCTATCTCCACAACCACTATCACAGATGCAAGTGGCGCTGCAATGCCAACGTCAGTCGTGGCAGTTGGACAATCAGGACATTATCGGCTTTAACAGCGATCTGTGCTTAATTGCTCACCCTTTTCTGCCATGTCGCCAGCGCAGGATGTCATTTGTCGTACCAAGGGAGGAAACCAATGTTTAGTACATTCGTGATCTGGGACGTCGCGGCATCCATCGAACGCCAGCATCAACCGCAACTGCGCCGCAGCCCAGTCATCGTGATGAATGGCAACCAACATCTTAAGGTGTTGGCCACGGATGCGCTGGCGCGCCAAGCGGGGGTGCGGATCGGCGATACCCGCAAACAGGCGGAATTACACTGCTCCGATGCCGCCATACTGCCAGCGCGAGAAGATGTGTACCGCCGACTGTTCACCGAAGTGATCGCCGATTTATTCCACTACGTCGACAAGGTGGAACCCAGATACAGCCCTGGTAATGCCTTGTTGGTTGTGAATACGCAGCACGCGGACGAACTCGCTTTTTTGCGGGCACGGATACAATCTCACCTTGATGGCCAGGTCTCGATGGGCAGCGCTAGCGGCAAGTTTGCGGCGCGGGTTGCCGGAATCGGTAGCGCAGATCATTGCGTGGTAGCTAAAGGTGAAGAAGCTGCGTTTCTCGCGCCCTTCCCGGCGACACTTCTGCCTTTGAACCCAGATATGCACCGCCGGATACCGATGATGGGAATCCGCACTATCGGCGATTATGTGGCGCTGTCTCGCGCGGCTGTTTTCGAGCAATGGGGTAAGCATGGGCTTTGGTGTTACGATCTCGCCATTGGCCTCGACTCGCGCCCCTTGCAATCCTGCCAACCGCCGTTGGTCCTTACACAATCCCTGGCCTTTGACGATCCGGTGGCGGATAAGGAGAGCCTGATTTCAGCCTGTTTACGACTGGCTCGTTTGTTGATTCATCAGTTAAACAAGCGCGAAGCCGGTCGACTGACAGTGTTGCTCACGGGCGAAGACCGTACGACCCATGAAATTCATCTGGCGCCGAACAGGCCGATATGCAGCCTGGCTCATTTTCAGCGGCAGCTGCCCATATTGCTCGAACAACCCGCCTATACGACCGGCATTGCCCACTTGAAGCTGCAATTATCAGAACTGACGCCGGCGCAGCCAAGGCAATTATCGCTCTTCAATATGACACAGCATCGCTACTCCCTCAATCAAGCGATCAAGCAGTGGCAAAAGCGCTTTGATGAAAAAGTTAGCCAACCGACGCTGACCGATGTGCCGCGCTATTTCCCGCCGGAATTGCAGTACAAGATGGTGAGCGCGTGACACGTCTGTACAAGGATGCGCCGACACTGGGTGTGCAGACCCGTGGTGATATCCCAATTGCCATCCAATGGGGACAGGCCTGGCATCCGATCCAGCATATCGCTTTAAGCTGGCAAATGGATGTCAATTGGTGGCGCGAACGAATCTACCGCGATTACTACAAGGTTCTGACCCAAAAAGGCTTGCTCTTGGTCATTTACCATGACCTGTTGACTGATCTGTGGGCGATTCAACGTATTTATGACTGACAGCGATTATGTCGAGCTCCGCGCGCATTCCTCTTATAGCCTGTTGCGCGGCACAGCATCGCCCGGCGCCCTGCTGACGGAGGCCTGTCGTTTGGGCATGGCAGGTCTGGCGCTGACCGATCATAACAATGTCTATGGCGCAGTCGAGTTTCAAAGAACGGGACAGGCGCTGGGTATCCAAACGATACTTGGCGCCGAGTTGACCCTTGAGCATGACCTGGCATTGCCCTTGCTGGTGGCGAATGAGACCGGCTGGAAGAACCTGTGCTGGTTGATCACACAGGCGCAGCATCAAGCCCCAAAAGGCGAAGGCTTGCTGCGATTTGAGCAATTAGAGGGGCGCACAGACGGACTGATCGCTTTATCCGGCGGGTGTGAAGGCGAGATTGCCCGTTGTTTAGAGACGGGAGGCGTGGAAGCCGGCGGGCAAGCCGCGGGGCGTTATGTAGCGATGTTCGGTAGAGATCGCTTCTGGATAGAATTGCATCATCATCGCCGTCCGTATGATGACCAGCGCATGGCCGCGCTGGTTGGATTGGCGGATTCTTTGAAGCTGGGTTATGTCGCCACCAATCATGTGCACTACCTCAAGCCCGAAGACAAACCTCTGAGTGATGTGGTCACGGCTATCCGGCACAATCGCTCATTAGACAATGTGCAATCACATCTTTTCCCCAATGGACAGTATTACCTGAAGTCGCTAGCTGCGATACAGGAATTATTCCGTCGTTACCCACGCGCCTTGGAAAACACCAGCCTTATTGCCGAGCAGTGTCCTTATCAGCTTCCCTCTCGATTGCAGGAGCTGCCGCGATATCCCGTGCCGGCAGGAATGACTGCCCAAGCTTATCTATCGCGGATGTGCTGCCATTCAGAACGGTATAAGCCATACATGGAAAGTCGCCTGCAACATGAATTGAACATCATCGAAGCGACCGGTCTGGCAAATTATTTTCTGGTGGTCTGGGATATTGTGCGCTTTGCCTGGAAAAACGGCATTCGCTGTCAGGGACGGGGTTCAGCGGCTAATTCACTGGTGGCGTATTTGTTGATGATCGCGCCAGTTGATCCGATAGAACACCAACTTGTATTTGAGCGGTTTTTATCGCCTGAGCGACAGATGGCCCCTGATATCGACATGGATTTTGATGCGGACAGACGGGAAGAGGTCATTCAATACCTTTACGACAAATACGGGCGCACTCACGCGGCAATGGCATGCACATTTGTCACCTATCGCCATCGCAGTGTTATTCGCGACGTTGCCAAAGCTTGGGGACTGGCGCCGTCAAGTCTTCCTTTTCTGAAAGATCAATGGGAAGTCCGTACAGCGGCAGCAAACAAACTTCCCCCCCGCACAGCCAATGATGGATCCGCCCTGCTTGACAAACGTTCCAGCAAGCAGGAAATGAAAGGCAACCCGCAACCTCATTTAGAGCCTTTTTTCCATATTTGCGATCGCTTATTGGGCAATGTCCGGCATATAGGCATACACAATGGTGGCGAGATTATCGCCGATGTGCCGCTTTCGCGCCGCCTGCCCACTGAACCGGCGACCATGCCAGATCGCACAGTGGTCCAATGGGACAAGGAAAGTTTAGAAGACGCAGGCATTATCAAGATCGATGTTCTGGGGCTGAAAATGTTATCCGCCATCACCGAAATGGTGGAACGCACCGGCGTCGATGCAGACATGATCCCTTTTGAAGACCCGCGAGTCTATCAAATGATCACTCAAGCCAAAACCTTTGGCGTGTTTCAGTGTGAGAGCCGGGCGCAAATGAATACCTTGCCCCGTCTGAAACCGACCCGTTTCCTCGATTTGGTCATCGCTATCAGTTTGATCCGCCCGGGACCGATCATGGGCAATATGGTGCATCCTTATTTGCGGCGCCGGCGCGGCGCAGAAGCGGTCAGCTATCTCGATGGCCGCCTAAAATCAGGGCTGGAAGAAACCCTGGGCGTGATTTTGTGGCAAGAGCAAGTGTTGAAGGTAGCGCATGACATTGGCGGTTTTACACATGGTCAAGGTGAATTATTGCGCCGCGCTTTGGGCAGCAAGCACTCTTTTCAACTGCTTGATCAATTGGAAACCATCTTCATCAAAGGCGCAATAAAGAATGGCGTCGCAGAAGGGACCGCCCAGGCCATATTCGGACAATTGCGAGGCTTCGGCGCTTATTCCTTTGCCAAGAGCCATGCGGCCAGCTTTGCTGTATTGACCTATCGATCGGCATGGTTCAAATATCATTATCCGGCGGTGTTTTATGCCGCTATTTTGAATCATCAACCGATGGGCTTCTGGGCACCGAGCACATTGGTCTATGATGCCATGCGGCAAGGCATCGCAGTGCTGCCGCCCGATATCAATCGCAGCGGAGCGGATTGCACGGTTGAAGACGACGGTATTCGTATCGGGCTGCAATACATCAAGGGCATAAAAAATCGGCGCCTGAACCAACTCCTGGAGATCCGCGCGCAACGCCCTTTTGCTGATTTACAGGATTTTATGCGTCGGGTCAAACTCCCCTTGCGCTTAGTCGAGCGCATCATCCAATCCGGCGCGATGGACAGCTGGCATTCGTCGCGGCATCAACTATTATGGGATGCCGGGATTCTACATCAGGCAAAGGGCAACCTGCCAATGGACACGCCATCCATTCAACTGCCTGTGCCGACGCCGATGGAGCGGCTGAATATGGAATTAGCGGCGACTGGGCTCTCTACACAACACCATCCCATGCAATACTATCGAGCATTCTGCCTAGAGCGACGCATCTTGCACAGCAAGCAAATACTGAGAGCGCGGGAGAATGCTGTCGTTCAAACAGCGGGATTGGTGGTTATAATTCAGGCGCCGGAGACCGCTAAGGAAATCCGATTCATTACTCTTGAAGACGAATACGAATTGATAAACATCGTCGTTTTTCCCAATCTGTATTACCAAGCGCGGAGAACGATCCGCAATGAGCGGTTTCTTTGGGTCACGGGAACAGTAGAACGCGACGAAACTGTGACCACTATTAGGGCCTCTGCGGTGCGCCCCTTGCCGAATCATGCGTCAACGTCCGAGCGCATAGGTTCACTTCAGGGGCGCAAGGTGAGGTCCACCTCGTTTGAACAGGAAATATAGGCTCATGATCTATTCTGGCGTTCATGCTGACGTGGATATCGCAGCTTGCGAGCATTGCCGGCAATGGAGCATGAAAAAGGAACGATGTTATGTGCGGACGCTATACGCTAACAGCTGATGCCCAAGCGATTCAACTCGCCTTCCAACTGGATGATGTCTCGGCTTGGGCGCAGCCGCGCTTCAACATTGCGCCATCGCAACAGGTGTCTGTCATCACGGACCGCGACCCCAAGGTATTGCAATTCTTCAAATGGGGCCTGATCCCGTTTTGGGCAAAAGACCCGGCCATTGGTCAACGCATGATTAACGCCCGATCGGAAACGGCAGCGGAAAAACCCTCGTTCCGCACCGCCTTCAAGCGACGCCGCTGCTTGATTCCGGCTGATGGCTATTTTGAATGGCAGAAGCGCGGCGGCCGGAAGGTTCCAATCTATATCCAGCGCAATGACTGCGAGATCTTCGCCATGGCCGGTTTATGGGAAAGCTGGAAGCAGCACGATGGCAGCGCCCTTCACAGTTGCGCCATCTTGACCACCGAAGCTAATGATACGATCCGGCCGATACACCATCGCATGGTCGTAATGATCGAGCCGGAAGACCACAACCTGTGGCTCGCGCCGCGCGAATTAATACAGCAAGAATGGCTTCCCTTAATGGCAGGTTGTCCAAGTGATAAGTTGCGCTTCTATGAAGTATCCACTGAGGTTAATCGACCAGTCAATGACAATCCCTCTGTGATCGTACCAGTTGTTCCGCCGACGCAACCGGACCTCCTCTGACGCAAATGAATCTCTTTTCCGCATCGACATTCGACCAGCGCAGCGCCGCCAACTCCAAGCGCCGCAATGTTGGCGCTCATGATCCTCCAATGTGACAGATCGCGCTGCCGCCTGCGCATGATGCTGCGGCATCCAAGGCATCGCTTTCTAGTTCACAGCTATGGACCTGGCCTTGGCAGAATTTCGAAACCTGCTGCTACCGCAGCCTTGAGGGACTCTGCGTCGACCGCCGCCCGATCTTCCGGTTCGGTAACATCGCGCGACCAATAGAATACGATGAAGTCGCCGAAATACCGCGGTGGAATGACTTGCGTATCCGTGATCACGGCTTGGTACGTCGCATGCTCCCATCGGAATGTCACATTGGCGACGTGCCCGGTGGCTTTCAACAGCTCCAGTCGGCGACGGTTCTCATTCTCCGGCGCCTGGCTGAGATCAAAATAGCCATTGGCTTGCCGTAACACCGCTCCATCGAGATCAGCCCAGAGGTTGCTCACAACGATCTGATCATTCACCGTTCGGTTTTCCCGCGTAATCGGCCAGCATTGACAGAACTGCATGGCGCCGGGCGGCGAACTCCTTGTTGACATCCGCGCGCCGTTCTGGGCCTTTGATCTCGCGTTGCCAGGCAAATTTAATGCGCTCCACAATCGTGGGCCGCAGCATTTCCGATTCGTCAGGA
>JAPOYU010000138.1:0-14530 GCA_026706395.1 Chloroflexota bacterium | reverse complement strand
CCTTGCTCCATTTGAGCGCCGCAATTCCCACCACGAAAGCCGCTAGAATGTGGTTGCCTCGCACATCAAGCAATTTGATCTTTTCGACCTGCACACCATGCGCTTTCGTCATATCGTCCCCAACATCCAATCGTCTATATATGGCATTTGGGCGCAGCTGATTCGCTGTAGTATCGCAACGCTGCGGGCAACCTGCCACGCCTCGCCGCGACTCTCATGCTCTACTAATGCGACGAATCGCCTGGCGACTCAAAAAGACACCATGGTAGATGCCGCAAACTGGCAGAATCGGGCTACGGCTCAAACGGCGCAGTATTCGATCCTTTCTGCGGTTGCGCTACCACCCTGGAAGCGGCTCACAGACTATTCAAGCCCAAGATAGGACATTCCGTCAGCTTTTTCTGAAAAGGCGTCCCATTTTGCAAATACCGCCCCGCGCCTTAGTGGGTAACATACCAGGGACTTGTCCACGCTTTCGCTCCGTCACCCTGGAGCACGCGAATCCAGTACGCGTGTTCCCCGGAAGGGCTACTGGCGGGTCGGAAGCTGACTCTGAAGTGTCGTTCTTTCAGCCCGATGGGGCGGCGCTCAATCGTTAATTCCAGGTTAACCCCGCCTGCCTCTATCCGCTTACTACTGTCCCCCAGGTCGGACCAACTGATCTCTGTAGAGACGAGAGATGTGTCGACTGCCAGAAAGGTATCGGCCTGCGCCTCCAAGGTCACGAGAATGCCATCGGTGTCGCCGGTCGTGGTGGAGCGCCAACTCACGCGGTTGGGACCCCAATCCTGAACGCCCTCGGCTGGTGAATCGAAGGCGTAACCCTCGACGGCGAGTATCCTGCCTCCTTCAACGGTGAGAGTGCCGTCCCAGCGGGCCTTTCTCGCCCTGCCTCGTACCCGCGCTCCCTTCCAGCTCAACCTGAGCTGGTCCGGGCTCCGCTCCTGGATTGCAGGCCAGCTGTGCAGCAACTCGTTTCCCCGCCAGAGTTCAATCTGCTCCAGCTCCTCCGTCCCCACAATCTCCAGATCGAAAGTAGGGGGACGATCTAGGCTGAATTGGCTTCCTATAGGACGGTTCTCACAGCTTGCCTGCACGATGATGCGTTGGCCACTCGTGGCGTAGCACCGACGCGCTATCAGGGCCTCCCCGATGGCACTCCGGGTGAGGTCGCTAGCCAGAATACAAGTTAGTCCACCGTAAACGCCAAAGGTGCTCGCGCCCGGGTAACTGCTGCCGGGTCTGCCCTTGTGACCATCACTCCCCGCCACCACGCCGACATGGTAACCACGCGCGATGGACTCGCGTAGCATCCACTCGAACTCGCCCCAGGAGGAGTACAGTTCGACCAGCGGCTCCAGCGCCGCGCTGTGATAAGCCAGGTCGCTTGGGCGGCCTCCCACGTGGGGAATGATAAAGAGGTCGGTGCGTCCCGCCAGCGCGTCATACAGCTCGGAAACGGGATAGCGGTCCGCCGCCAGATCGGAGAGGTCGCTAATCTGGGCGTGACTGGAACGCAAGAGGTCGCCCTGACTGCCCAGAAAATAGACGTTCCGGTCACCACCGCCGGCGGTGGTGCCGGACCATTCATAGCCGACGAAGGCCACAAATTGCCCGGACTCGTTGGCATCATTGGCGGCCGCCTTGATCTCTTCCCATATCTGTTCGGTTATCTGGAAATCATTCCCCTGATGGCCGGAAACGTCCAGAGCGCTGTAATCGCGGGCGAAGGCAAAGTAGTCGCGCACGCTGTTGGTGCCAACCGTCTCGCCGCTCTGGCCGTGCAGGTCAGCCCAGAATGGACGATAAGCGCCGGACGCCGCGAGCGCCCTCAGAGGGTTGCTCTCCCTGGCGAGCGTCCCGTTCTGAGCTCGGGCGCATATCGTGAAGATGCCGGGTCGGCTGACGGTGCAGTTGCCGAAACGGCGGGCTCCGCGATCGTCAGGCTGGAATGTGTAGCTGTCCGGCAAGTTGGCGATCGCGCCGCTCTCCTCCTCCAGCGAGATCGTGCCGGAATAGCTGGTGGCGGGGTTTCCCCAGCCGTCCTCAGCTTTTACCAAGAGATCGAACTGTCGCCCGGTCTCGGCCTCGCTAGGTACGATCGCGACCAGCCGCTTCGCCTCGTCCGCGACAATCTCGGTGGCGGGTGAGCTGGGCAGCGTGACGTATTGACCGCTTCCCTGCGCGTCGATCAAGGTTCTGAAGCGGAAGGCTTTCTCCACGAAGGTCTGCGCGCGCGTCCCGGCCGAACCGCCGCTCCTATCTCCATAGGTAATGGTTATCGTATCGCCCGGAAGCAGCGTGCCATCCACAATGTCAATAGCGAGGCAGGCCCGCCAGGGACGGATGTACCCCTTCGGATCGAAGCGGCACGCGACCTTGCACGAGCGGCTATCCGTCGTTGCGCTCACATAATTTGGTGCTGACAAATCGGATGTCTGCGGTGTTCCCCAATCCGTGGCAAAGCGCCAGGCAACCAGCAGGGTCCCGTTCTCATCGATCCCATAGCTGCCCGCAGTGTAGCGGAGTTGCCAGGTACCCCAGCTGCCGGCAGTAATTGGACCGGCAGGCGAGAGTGTCGCACTCCCATAGAGGCTTTCAATCCGCTCCACCTCCATTGCCGCCAGCGGGTTGAGTTCAATGCGGCTTGTCATACTTAGCCTCTTCTGTATTGGCGCTCGCGGGCAGCCCCCAAAGAGCGGGAGCATTGCGATAGCGGAAGCGGGCTGGATTCACAGTGGTGACGCCCGGGCTGTCGATCTCAATGATCGCGCCGGCAATGGGTTCGTACGCGGCGCGATAGGCGATGGCGGCCTTCACGACCAGAACATTCTGTTGGGTAGGCTGCAGCCCCACGCTTAGAAGCTGCTGCAGGCTGAATGGCGTCTGCCGTCGACTGGTCAGCAGCAGATAGCTCGCTTTTGCATTGGGGGGGCCGCCTATTTCCAAGAGAGCGGTCAGGCCCTGATCATGGTAGCGCTGCCCATCATGACGCACCTCGCTTTCCTCGTAGCGGCCGTCGTGAAGACACTTGACGCGCCCGCTGACCTCGACCGGCTCCCCATGCAGGTCGTCCCGCTTGCCGCCAACATGAAGCTGAAGGGCGGCGCCAATCCCGGCGCGAGCGCAGGCGGCAACGGCCTCCGGGTCGGCGAGCACGACGACCCAACCCGTAACGCCCTGCCACAGCAACTCCTGGAGGATGAAGGTGCTGTCGCCACTTGAGCCGCCCCCGATGTTGTCTCCCATGTCGACGAGAATGACCGGCCTGCTTTCGCTCGCACTTGCCTCTCGTACCGCGCGCGCCACATCGGGCAGCTTGAAATGCAGCCGCTCCCGGATCGCCCACAGATGGTCGGCGAGCCGCTTGGCCTCCTGCCGCGCCAGCGCGGGCGCGCCGTCCGCCACCACCACCGCCGCCGGTCCCAGCTCGGGTACGTCCGCGTACTGGTAACCGCCGGCTACGCTCGCCGCCACGATGGCTGGCTGCTCCTCCAGAGCGCACACCGCCTCCATGACACGATCCATCGGCGGCAGGTTCGTGTTCTGGTGGACGATATTCAACAGCATGGGTGGTTTCACCAGCGCCTGGACCGGCTCAATCTCGCCCCGGATCGTCCGGGCGATCACGCTGGCGGCCTGCAGCCCTCGCTCGCGGTGGTCGAGGTGAGGGTAGCTTCTATAGATGATGAGAGCGGTGCTCAACTCCACGACCTGTCGGGAGACATTCGCGTGGTAATCATGAGTGACCACGAGCGGGAAGTCTGCGCCGACTTGCTCCCGCAAGCGTCGCAGCACCTCGCCGTCCGCGTCTGCGTGGACCTCACTTACCATCGCACCGTGGAGGGCGAGCAGCAGCCCGTCCAGATGGGGAGCGCGAGAGAGACGCTCCAGCAGTTCCTGCGTCAAACGCTCGAAGGCTTCTCGGGTCACCATTCCGCCCGGGGTTGCCTGCGCCATCGATGCCGGGAACAACTGGTAGCCGAAGCACTCCGCGCCAGCGATAAAGCCACCGACCTCATGAGGACTGTCGCGCCACCAGCTCACAAGTTCGTCGCCTCGCTGCAGGCGAAAGGCCTCAAGCGAGGTAAGCCTTTGGTTAAAGGTATTCGACTCGTGCATGATGCCGCCCACAGCGATGCGCATCCGCTTAGCCTCGCAGCGCCCGGCCGGCTCTTGCCCCGGTGTGGCGCCCGTCGTCTAGTGTCGGGCGCCCGTTGACGATGACTTGGTCAATGCCGGTAGCGTATTGGCGGCCGTCTTCAAATGTCGAGCGGTCGCTGACGCGCTCAGGATCAAGTACGACGATATCAGCTGAAAAACCGCGCTTCAGCAAGCCCCGAGTTTGGAGTCGCAGCCGTTGAGCCGGCAGCGAGGTAATCTTGCGAATCGCCTCCTCCCAGCTGAGCGCTTGCTGCTCGCGCGCGTAGAGCCGCAGGTAACGAGCGAAGGCGCCGAAGGTCCGGGGATGGGGGCTGCGCCCGACGAGCAGTCCATCGGTGCAGACCATCGTTGCCGGATGAGTCATCACGGCCTTGATGTCTTCGGCGGTTTCAGCTTCGTCCCCGGCGAAGTTTATGATGGATACCTCGAAGTCCTCATCGAGGAGCAGATCACAGATGAAATCGACCGGTTCCTTTGCGGAATCGCGGATCGCACGGTCGAAGGTCTGGCCTTCCAGCTGCTTGTTCGCCTTGCTGCCGACGGCGGCGATCGCGCAAGCACGCCAGTCGAAGTCGGCCTCGCTGAAATAGGCTGCGATCTCTCGCCGCGTGGAGGCCTGGGACAGCCTAGCAGCCATGGCCTCCGGTCCCCCTTCCGCGCTCCAACCCGGCAGCAGGCGGAAGAGAGGTCCGCTGCCAGCCTGGTAGGGGTAGCAGTTCATCGTTACATCAACGCCCTCGCGCCGAGCCTCCTCGATGAGCGCCAGGATTTCTTCGGCTCTGCCCCGATGCCGCTGCGAACCAATCTTCAGGTGGGAGATCATCACGGGGACCTGCGCCTCGCGGCCGATCCGGATTGCCTCCCTGAGAGCCTCGAATATCTGGTCGAAATAGTTCCTCATGTGCGTGACATAGAAACCATTGTGCCTCGCCATCGTGCGGCACAACCGGATCAGCTCATCGGCGCCGGCGTAGGAATTCGGGGGATAGGAAAGGCCAGTTGAGAAACCCACCGCGCCATCCTGCATCCCCTGCTCAATCAATGCCTGCATCGCCGTGATCTCGCGCTCGGAGGGAGAACGCCGCTGCCAACCCATAGCGCCCAGTCGAACGACGCATTGCGGAATGAGGTAGGCGACGTTCACCGCCACGCGGCCGTCGAAACGGGCGAGATAGTCTCGCACCGAACCCCAGTTCCAGGCGATTCCCGGGTTGCCATACAGGCCTGAAAGATAGCGGCGCAGTTCCTGGAGGAGAGGAGGCGCGACCGGCGCGTACGAGAGACCGTCGTTGCCGAGCAATTCGGTAGTGATGCCCTGGCGAATCTTGCCCTCGTGCTCGGGTTCAGCGAGCAGCATGATGTCCGAGAGGGCGTGCATATCCATGAAGCCGGGACAGACAATTTTCCCTTGAGCATCGATGACGCGGCTGGCAGTCGCCGCGGACAGATCGTCAATAGCCTCGATCCGGTCGCCGCGCACACCCACATCGCCGTAATACCAGGGGTTGCCACTGCCATCGACTATGCGGCCACTGCTAATTACGATGTCAAACATCAAAGGCTACCTGCGTACTTGCCCGGCGCCGAGGACTGGGGCACGTTGCCTCGAGCGGCGAAGATCGTCTGAAGACGTTCGGCGATGATCGTTTCCTGTCCGTCGAGAAGAGTTGTTGGGTCGATGAGGAGCCCCTTCCCGGCGTATTCTTCCAGCACCCGGATAGTGGGCGACCCCTGCACGAGGGCACCCAGCACCGCCTGCTTGGAGAGGCCCGCCGTGTCTTCGTCCCAGGTCAGCCAGGCGCGCGGCACCGGGCGGCCAGTGTAGTCCGGGAAGACTCGGCTCACACTCAGGCGCTCAATATCTGCCAGTCCGTCGACGATCAGGGATACCTGTTGCTCCCATCGCGCAAGGCGCGCCTCGTGATCGAGCCTCACATACCGTTTCAGCGCCGCTACCAATCCAACGATCTCTTCTTTTCCGACCTTCATAGGTCGCCCGATACCGTGGTTCGGGGCGCCGTTCAGCGCGCAGGCCGCGATCAGATCCTGCCGGCCGCATATAAACCCTGAGGGCTGCGGTCCCTGCAGGTCCTTCCCGCCGCTGAAGATAACCAGGTCCGCGTCCATCTCGATGAATTTTCGCAGGTTCTCGATCGGCGGGAGTTCGTTGGCCGCGTCTACGATGACGGGTACGCCTTTCGCCCGCGCTATGCGCACGACTTCCGGCAAGGGGAGCGCCGTCTGAGCCACCAGAAATTGAGCCACGACGTAGATGATGGCCGCGGTTCTCTCGTTGATCGCGCTTTCAAGCTGCCACGGCAATGTACGATGAGCGCCATAGCCTACCTCTTTCACCGTCGCCCCTGCCAGCCGAAACATCCGGTTGTAGTGGTTGCTGTGCGCCTTGTGGATTACAATCTCATTCTTCAGGCCGTCAGTATCGGGCAGCTGCTGAATCGCTGCCCGATCGCTCCCGGTCATGCACGCGGCCGTCCCCAGCACCAGGCCCGCCGCGGCGCCCGACGTCACGTAGCCCGCTTCCGCGCCGGTAACATCGGCGATGACCTGCCCCGCCTTCTCGTGCAGTGCCGGTATGCTTACGAAGGAGCGCGCCGCAGCCTGCATCGCCGCCAGGACCTCCCCTGGCATGAGCGATCCGCCCAGCTCGGTGAAGTTGCCAGTTGCTACGATAACACCCTGCAATCCTAGTTCCTGATAGATGCCCATCTCGCCTTCAAGGTCTCGATTCATACTTGGCCTCACTCGATATTCTGGCGGGTTGGATCCAGCAGATCGCGGATCGTATTGGAAAGGAAGATCAGGCCGAGCACCAGCAGGAAGAGCGCGAGGCCGGGGAAGAGCCCGTACCAGGGCGCGCGCCAGAGGAACTCCCGGCTATCCTCCAGCATGTTGCCCCACGACGGGCGTGGCGGCTGCGTGCCGAGACCCAGGAAACTAAGTGATGCCTCCAACAGGATAGCCCGCGGGATGGCGGTCGCGATCTGAGCGAGCAAGGGCGGAATCGTGTTGGGCAGGATGCTCTTGATGACTATCCGCCTATCGCTCGCGCCAATAGCGCGCGCCGCCTCGACATACTCCTTTTCCTTTTCAGCGACGACAGCCGCGCGCGCTATGCGGGAGAAATGGGGCATATTCATCACCGCAATCGCCAGCGCGGAGACGAGCTGCCCCGGCCCCAGGACTGCAACCACAGCGATGCCCAGAAAAATGTTCGGGAAGGCGAGCAGTA
Source organism: Chloroflexota bacterium (assembly GCA_026706395.1). Next base: position 7,116 of record JAPOYU010000138.1, on the reverse strand, counting down.
CGTCCCAGAGCCGCATGATTGCCGTATCGACCAAACCCAGGAAGTAGCCCGCAAGCAGCCCGCTACCCACCCCGATCAGCGCCGCCACCCCAACACTGCCAAAGCCCACAAGCAGAGAGATCCGCCCGCCATAGAGGACCCGGCTGAATATGTCCCGCCCAAACTGGTCGGTACCAAATATGTAGCGGGCGGACGGTGGGTCAAACTCGTCTCCCCGGTTCATCTCCAGGGGCGAAAATGGGACTACCAGCGGAGCGAAGAGCGAGAGAAGGACCAGCACAAGCACCAGGCCTAGGCCGAAGCGGCCCGACCTGCTGACCAAGAGTCGCTTCAAGAATTCGCGTGAGCGATGCCCGGCATTGTCATTGTCCATAAGTGAACCGGCAGCCTCGCCGGCGGCATGGGCGCCTCAGGCCTCATCGGCCCAGGTCATGCCGCGCTACTCCTCTGCAACTGGACTCGCGGATCGAGATAGACATACAGAAAGTCTGTAATGAGATTAACGATCACAAAGATGAAGACGACGAAGAGCAGCGTCGCCTGTACAACAGGATAATCGCGATTGTTGATGCCTTCCAGCAGCAGCCGGCCCAACCCGGGCCAGGCGAAGACGACCTCGATCACGACAGCCCCGCCGAGCAGCCGGCCAACCATGAGGGCCGCGACCGTCACCACCGGAATCAGCGCGTTCCTGAGGGCGTGGCGCCTGATGACGATCCACTCCGCCAACCCCTTCGCGCGCGCCGTACGAATGTAGTCCTGCTGAAGCGTCTCCAATATGGAAAACTTGATGAAGCGGGAGAGGACGCCCGAATTCGCAATGCCAAGCGTGAACGCGGGCATCAGCAGGAATCGCACACTGCGCAGTGGATCATCCAGGAAACTAACGTAGCCGGAGGGAGGCAGCCAGCGAAGACGGACTGAGAAAAGCAGGATGAATAGGATCCCCAGCCAGAAGACGGGAATGCCGAAAGCCGCCGCGCTGTAGGCCGACCAGAAGTGATCCACTTTCGAGTTGGGCCGCAGCGCGCCCGGCACACCCGCCAGCATGGAGATCAAAATCGTCACGAGGAAGCCGGCGACCGCCAAATGAAGGGTCGCTGGCAGCCTCGCCCAGATCAGCCTGGATACTGGTTGGTGGCTCAGCGCCGACTCCCCGAGATCCCCCTGCAGAATATCGCCTAGCCAGATGAGATATTGAACATGCAGGGGTTTGTCGAGGCCCATTCTCTTCCGAACAGCTTCCAGCTCCTCCGGAGTCGCGTCACGACCAGCTACGAAATACGATGGGTCGCCCGGTGCCAGGTGTAAAAGCAAGAAGACAGCGATGGATGCCAGGAAGAGAACGGGTAGGAGTTCGATAATCCTTCTTACTAAATAGACCCTCAATGGTGTCGCTCATTCAGCTGCTTGGCGGAGCGCCAGCACGTCTCGAACTGGATACCTCAGCCCGCAAACTTGACTTGCTCCAGAATCGGCATGCTGTCAAGGTTGTTGGCGAAACCTTCGACCGTATCCTTCATCGCCCACCAGCGCACCACCGGCGTAATCACGAGGATGAACGATTGCTCCAGCTGATACCGGTTCAACTCCTGATATATCTCCTGGCGTCGCTCGGAATCAACCTCATGTTGGCCCTCCGCGACGAGTCGCCGGTACTCCTCAGTGGTGAAGTTAGACAGGTTGATAGGCTCCGGCCCGGGACGCCAGACGCCGGTTGTCCCGAAGAGCGAGGCCGGGTCTTTCGACGCGCGACCGTAGGTGAATATCGCCCCGTCAAAGTCGAGGTCGAGCGCCCGTGGACGGTACTGCGCCGGTTCTACCTCGTCGATGTTGAGCGTGATGCCGATCTGTGCCAGGTCGGCCTGGTACACCTGCAGCAGGCGCGCCCCGTCCGGGTTAGTGGTGGCGGTGAGCACGGTGAATTCAAAGCCATCGGCGTGCCCGGCCTCCTCAAGCAGGCTCCTTGCCTTGTCGAGATCGAAAGTATAGTAGCCTTCCAGATCTGGATCGTAGAGCGGCGATTTGTCGGACTGGGGCTGGATCCACGGGTCGCTTATGTTGAAGAAAACAATGTCAACGATGCGCTCCCGATCTAGGGCGTACTGGAGCGCCTGGCGAACGAGCTTGTTGTCGAAGGGCTCGCGTCCCGTATTCAGTGAGAGATCCCAGACGAGGCCGCCAGGGAAGCCTTTGACTACCTTGATGCCCGCGGTCGCCCCAAGGCGCTCAAACTCGCTCGCCGGCGGAGCCGCGATCACGTCTAGGGTTCCCCCCTCCAGGTTGGCGATCATCGTCGCGGCATCCGGGATCGCTCGCACTATTACCTCATCCAGGTAGGGAGCGTTCTCCCTCCAGTACTCGTCAAACCGCTCGAACCGCGCGAAGTCGCCGGGGGACCACTCCGCGAAACGGAAAGGACCGGTCCCAACCGGGTTCGAGTTAATCTCCTCTAACGTCTCCTTGTTGACAATGAAGAGCAGGTCGATAAGGTCAAAGGCAGCTGGTGTTGGATCGGCGAAGTGGAAGGCAACGGTAGCATCGTCCACTACCTCCACCGAGTCAACCGCCCACGCGAGGGTTCTGATGTTGGCGCGTGTATCCGGGTCCTGAGCGTATTCGAGGCTTGACTTGACATCCTCCGCCACGAAGTCGCGCCCGTTGTGAAACTTGACACCTGGACGCAGCTTGAAGGTGAGGGTCAACTTGTCGTCACTGAACTCCCAGCTTTCGGCGAGTTCGGGCTGCGGCGTCAGCGTGTCATCATAGCGCGCCAGGACATTGTAGATCTGGTTGAACATCGGCCAATCCGCTAGCGGAAGAAGGTAGGGGTCGAAGTACTGAAAATCTCCGAGATGACCGAAATTCAGGGTTCCGCCGTCATCCGACTGCGCCTGCGCCGGGGTCGCTGCCGCCATTGCAAGGATGAGGCTGACTGATAGCACAACTCTTGCTAAGAGTTTCATTGCTCAATTCTCCATTTCTTAAAGGTATTTTGTCGGACTCTACAGCATCGAGACACTTCCCAGTAAGACCTCCTCACCCTCGATTACTCGAATACGGTTGCCACCCTTCATTTGAAGTATAGTTTGCCGCTTTCGGCCTGTCAAAATCGCTAGGGGCCACGGATCGACGCGGGATCCAGTCGATATCCTTTGATCGACGTTGACCTGCCCCGCCACGGCTTTGTACAGCGGCGCGTTTCTTGAAGGCTACTTGCAAGGCGCCCTCTGTACTAAGCAGCTATTGAGGCCGGAAGGCCGGTGCCGCAGTCAGCCGCCGGCACCGCTCATTCGTCTTTCACGCGTATTGTGGCTATCCAGCTTATTTCACTGTCGCACTCCCACATAGACGCGCGACGCGAGGCACTCGCATGTCTTCCCAACTGAATATGGATGACGGACTATGTTCTGCAACAGTACAGGTCGGGTCTAGGCTGCTATTCAATTGCTTGCTACACGTCCAATGGCGTTGTTGCGCAGTCCCTGGACGCTTCGGTTATCGCTCCAGACATCCAGCAGCCGGGTGACCTCGTGCGGCTTCAAGGCGCGCTTGACCCGATCGGGGCGCTCGAGGTCGCTCTCTTCCACCTTCACGTTGAGAAAGGACTTCACGCCCTGGTAGTGTCGCTCATAGCGCTCTCGGTCGGCAATGGATAGCGCCTCCAGGGCCTTGCACATGTGGCTGAGCCAGTTCTGGCGGGTCGTCTTGGACAAATCCGCCTGGTAGATGAAGGCGCGCACATAGGAGTATGTGACATCATCTAATGCTGAAGCACCGCTATCGGCGAATTTGCACCAGGCGCGGAAGGTGCAGTCATAGACCCGGCGCTATGAAGGCGACAGGCTGTCGACGACCGCCGCCGCCGCCCGATGGAAGAGCGGGAACTGGCTGCTTAATTCGCTGCTGGAGCGGACGATGATGTCGGACATGGCGCCACCATTTTGGGCAGCTATCTATTGGTAAACTCTTATATACACTATTATTCTAGCATACCAAAACGAGTGAAATCTAGGCCTTCTTGGCGGCCCAAATCGAGGCGATTTTAGCGACTTGATTCTTGCTGCCCTGCGCCTCGACAATCTTGCGGCTCTGCACAGCGTCCAGTACGCTACTCATTTTCTGCTGGTACAATCCTGCCTTGACCTGAATTGGAGCCCGAACCCTGCAGACAGTCCAAGAGCACACCTGAGGCTAAGCGGACCGGTTTCAGCGAGGCATTGCCCATCGATGAGTAAGCGGGAGCGGCGACTCAAAGGGAAGAAGACGAAGGCGACACACACCATGAAAAAGCGGGCGAGCGACGCCGACAGATCGCCAGATACCCTCGATGTTGTGGCAGCCTTTACGCTCGATCCGGATTACGCTGTGGAGCAGAGCTGGGCGGACACCAAAGTTAATGAGGCTGGCGAGACGCTGTATTGTCTTTCAGGAGCGGGCGCGGTGACATTTTGCGTAAGCTAGAGGACGAACCGATAGACGGCAGACAAACGGTGCTCGACTGAGTTGCGCGGGCCGGGCGAGGAAGAGGGCAAGGCAAGCTGATAGCGCCCCGTGAGAGTGGGGCGACTGACAATGAACATAAAGCAGATGACGACTGATGAAAGGCGTGTGTTGGCTTTACCAACACCTGCAGCGAGTAAACTGGTGAGGGCGGAATGAGCGACCATCCCTGGTTGTATCTAGCGCCGGCGGTTGTCCTGGCGATCGTCTGCATGATCGTGATTGTCATCAGCCGCTGCGCATAGGCGTGAGCGATTTTACTCCGTATATCCTTTTTTGCATAATTGCACATAGCATGCAAAAGCGCACGCTGCAAATGCCAAGTCTGTGCGATAAGGCCTAGGCCGACCGTGTTAATCTGGCCGCTATCTTGCGTGGTGAATCCGGTCACGGCGTCGTAATCAGTGCCTCTGCCAAGAGGCAAACCGCTACCATAGTGATTTAATGGCGTCGATCGAAATCACATTGCGCCGGACATATCCGGAATCGAAGACGTTAATACTGCCGGTGAAGACGACTTCGCCACCCAAGTCGACGAATGTCTCGCGCATCACCCCCGTAAGACTCTCCGTATTGGTGCCACCGTGGTTGGACGGTCGCCACTTTGCGCGCGCCCAAAACGCGATAGGCGAATAATCCCGCCAGCAACCCCAGGAACCGGTCATTGGGAGTGATGCGATAGTATCCGGCGCCGGCTTCTCTGTCCGTGCTCGTCAAAGCGGGGAACGTATTGGTCGGCTAAATCATCAACTGGCCCGGTTCACTGATGATGGGCGGGGCGCTCTGCGCCGCGCTGGAACAACTGGTGCCGATGATGCCAACGATCGTCTCGTCCGACGCCATCCTTTGCCCGGGCACTTGACCGCCTTCCGAGGTGCACTGTTCGGCGGCAGCTATCAGCTTGATTCTGCGACGTAGCAACTCGCCGACGCGGTCGAGGACGGCCAACTCAATGCCGCCTTGCCTATTCTCGCCGATAAAGGCGCGTTGGGTCCGGAATGCGTCAACATGGCGCCGACCGCGATGGTATTGTCAGGCAGAACCTAAATGCAGCCCAGATCGTCGCTGCAGCGGGTCGCTACCGTTTCTTCTTTGGCATGGCACTCAGCGCGGCGCAGCGGACTAACAGCGCTGCCTAACGAAGCATATCTGCGCGGCACCTGGCGCGTGATAAACGGCGGCGGCCATTAACTCATATTTGAGAGGGACAGCGGAACGCCAACTGCAAAGACTGTGCAGCATTCGAGGTCAGCAAACTCTCGCTGTACGCGTAGCACGCCACGGCGGATGAAGTCATTCGAGTTTAGGTTGACCTGTACAACAGCAGAACACACGCGGGCGATGAGGTTGTGCAGTTATGCGCACGGGATCCCTTCGCTAAGGCGAAGCGTCCAATCAAGGCGTTGGAATGATACAAACGCGTGTGTCTGCAGCCGGGACAATCCGAATTCCATAAGCCCATTATCGCCGAACCGCCGCTATCGACAGGGTTCCACTCTCATCAGATACCGCGATATTGCGATCATCCGGCGACCAGGCCAAGCCGGCAATCGGCGCTTTGAACGCAGCGTCCGCCAGCAAAGCGGCTTTCTTCTTCCCGACTTTCCAGATCGCCAGCAGACCATCATTGCCGCCAGATGCCAGCAACATGCCCTGTCGCTGAAATTTCAGATGCTTGATGAGGTGCTGATGTCCTTCTAACATTTTCGGTTGAGTGTTTGCAGGCCCCTTGCCGGAACAGTCCCAGATCACTACCTGAGTCCCGCCGCCGGTCGCCAGATAGCGACTATTGAAGCTCCATGCCAATTCCAGCACTTTGGTTTCGTAGCCCCACATCTGCAGATCATTCCCAGTATCGGTGATCCAGAAATGCACTGTCGAGTCCTGGTCGCCAGTGGCAATGTATTTGCCATCGGGACTCCATTCCAAGGTAAGCGTCGAACCCTGCCATTCGAAACGGCGCAGCGGTTCCGCCTCTGCAGGGTCATACAGTACGACTCCGTTGTAGGCGGAGATGGCGAACTGTTTGCCGTCATTGCGCCACTTGATGTCCGTAATCGTGCTGTTCGCATCGGGAAATTCGCGGATCAACTCCCCGCTGCTGTTCCACAGCCGCAGTTTGCGCCCGGCGGCTGACACCAGCCAGTCGCCCTCCGGGCTGAAAGCGACGCGCTCTACCCAGCTCGCCCCGCCCGCCATTTGAGATCTCTGACATCCTGTCTCGGCATCCCAGAGCCGTACCTTGCCGTCTTGCCCGACGCTAGCGAGGAGGCGGCTGTCTTTGCGCCAGGAGATTGCCATCGTATCGAGGGTATGACCAGGCAGCTTGTACTGAACCGCGCCATCGGCGCCATTGAACAGCGTGATTGGGCCGGACACACCCGCAATTGCCAAGGTTTTGCCATCCGGCGACCATGCCAGCCCAATCGGATGATCGTCAATGTTGGTACGCCATGTAGCCTTGAGCGATGGCTGTGCCGGTCTGGACTTGCGCTTCCGCTGTCTCACGATGCGAGACACTCGCGAAAGCCGTTCTCCAGAGCAGCTCGATCCAGGTTACGCCCGATAAAGATCATCTTGTTTTGACGCAGCTCGTTCTCCCAAGGGCGATCG
>JAPOYU010000006.1 GCA_026706395.1 Chloroflexota bacterium | reverse complement strand
GCACGACATTTCGCGAGCTGCTTTATAAACACGCCGGCGGTCCTTTGTATGACGACCGCGCTTTCAAGGCGATGTTGCCGTCGGGTGGTTCGGGACCGCTCGTGCCCTTGACTGACGAGGTGCTGGATACGCCGATGAGCTACGAGGACGCGGAGAAAATCGGAACCATCATCGGTTCGGCATCCATCATCATCATGGACGAAACCGTCGATATGACCTGGGTCGCGTCAAAGGTAACGAAGTTCTTCAAGCACGAAAGCTGCGGGAAATGCACACCATGCCGCGAAGGCACGTATTGGCTGGACAAGGTTATTGACCGTATCTTAGATGGGCGCGGCTCCCCCGACGATGTTAAACGCATCGCCGACGTGGCTGAGAATATGGCCGGGACAACGCTTTGCGCTTTAGGTGACTTCGCCGCCAACCCGATTATTCATACGATTCGTCATTTTCCCGACGATTTCCACCAGCATGTGCAGGGATAGCGAATCTCATGCAAATAGAACATGAAGGCGGAAATGTGAACCGGCGCGGCCTGCTTGGCAGGCTGGTTCGCGCAGTCTATCAGCCGCCGCCGGAGCGCGAGCGCGTATTCTATCGCCGGCTGCGCGAGTTAAGCGAGGCCATTGAAGAAGCGCCTGACTCGATAACACTCCTGGTGTTGCGAGGCGAGCATTTTCTGGAGCGGGGCGAGTATGAGCGGGCGAAGTTCGATTTTGAAGCGGCGGCGACGCTTGCGGAAGACATGGACGACAGGCGGAGTTGGCTCCTGGTCGAACAGGTGATGCGAGACCGCGCGCTCTATGGATTAAGAGTGGTCGAGAGGCGCATTTAAGCTATGTGCGAGGAAGTTGCGCCGGTGATGTGGAGGCCTGAATGTCCGATACGGTGAAGATCAACATCGATGGGACAGACTTTGAAGTAGCGGCCGGGTCGAACCTGGTGGATGCGGCCAAGTGGCACGCTGGCAATGACATCCCGGTCTTTTGCTACCATCCCAAGATGGACCCGGTGGGCATGTGCCGCATGTGCCTGGTGGAATTGGGCAGTCCGGCGAGAGATCGCGCAACCGGCGAGATTGCGCTGAATGACGATGGTTCGCCACAGATCCGGTATTTCCCCAAATTGCAGACGGCTTGCACCACGACCGTCAGCGATGGCATGCATATCAAGACAAATACGCAGCAAGTTATCGATGCGCGCAACGATGTCCTTGAGTTTCTGCTCAGCAGTCATCCGCTGGACTGCCCGATCTGCGACAAGGGTGGGGAATGCCCACTGCAGAACTTGACGATGCAGCATGGGCCGCAAGCGTCCCGAATGTACTTTGAAGACAAGCAATTGTTGGAAAAACATTATCCGCTCGGCGATCTGATCTTTCTGGATCAGGAGCGCTGCATCCAATGCGCGCGCTGTGTTCGCTTTCAGGATGAGATTGTCGGCGACGATGTGCTGGCCTTCCATGAGCGTGGACGGCGCTTGCAGATCATTACCAATTCGGACCCGGGATTCGATACCTACTTCAGCGGCAACACGACTGACATTTGTCCGGTTGGCGCATTGACCACCTCCGATTTTCGTTTTGGCGCGCGGCCTTGGGAATTGACCGAAGTGCCGAGTATTTCGCCGTGGGACGCCGCCGGCGAGAACATCACGCTCAGTATGCGCCTGGACCGGGATTTCGGGGGCAAGGCGATGATCAAGCGGGTGATGCCGCGACAAAACGAGTTGGTCAACGAAATTTGGATCAGCGATAAGACGCGCTTCGGGCACCATTACACGCGAAGTGACGACCGCCTGCAAGTTCCGCGGACCAGAATGGGCGATACACTGCGCGAATCGAGTTGGGACAGCGCCATCTCTGAGATCGCCCAGATATTGCGAGACGCGGGCGGTGATGTCGCGGCAATAGCCGGCAGCGGTATGTCTAACGAAGACCTTTGGGAATTGCGGCGGCTGATGGAAGGGCTGGGCAGTTCTCGTTTGGGCGCGTGGCCGCCGACCCATGGCGGGGCGGAAGCGGTCGCGGAAGTCGGTGTCGGTTATGGCAGTAATCTCGGTCAGTTGGGCAAGGGCGATGCGATTCTGGTGATCGCCTGTGACCTGGAGGAAGAAGTACCGATTTGGCGGCTGCGCTTGAAGCAGGCGCAAGATCGCGGCGCATTTCTGGTCGTGGCCAACGCGCGTGATACGCGGCTCGAAGATTTCGCCTTGCAAGGCGCGCGCAATGACAAGGTGGTCGAAGGCGATTCAATTCGGTATGACGCCGGTGAAGCCGTGGCCGTCATGCGCGACCTCAAGAAGAATCACAAAGCGATTGCAGAGCGCTTGCACAAGGCGGAGAATCTTGTGATCGTGGTCGGCGCCGAGGGATTGACACTGGAAGGCAGTCGAGCGCTGGCGCGGACGGCAGCCAATTTCCTGATCGATACCGGTCATGCCGGGCAGCGCAATAGCGGTCTGCTTTCGCCGCTGCCTGGCGCGAACGGCATGGGTTTACATTACTTGGGCTATACACCTGATGCGAGTATGGACATCCTGGCGAAGCCGCCGAAGGTGCTGTTTGTGGCGCAGGCGGAATTGCTCGATGACGATCCGGCGGCTCGTACCTGGCTGAGTCAAGTCGAGACCGTGATTTACGCGAATTTCTTTGATGACGGCATTTCGGACTTTGCCGACTTTGCGTTGCCTATTCAGACATTTGCGGAGCGCGATGGCAGCTTTGTCAATGGCGAGCGGCGTGTGCAGCGCTTCTACCTGGCGCAAGGTCCCATTGGGCAAGCGCTGCCGGCCTGGAAGCTCTTCGGCAGCATCAGACAGGAAATGGGGATGAGCCATCTCAAGCCGTCGGCCGGCGCGGTTATGCTGGAAATCAGCAAGAACGTCAGCGAGCTTGAGGGCATGCGCTACCAGACGCTGGCGCAAGTTAAGCGGCAGTTCCCCGATGTCGGCGGCCGCGATCAGTATTATGGGGGCACAGCATATACCAACACGGGTGGCATAGGCGTTCAGATACCATCCGTGGCGGACGGAGGGATGAAGCTCAAGTCCCTCGACGTGGAAGAATCCGAGGGTCCGACCGCTGCCGAAGGTGAATTGCTGATCATGCCGATCACGCGGCTTTACAACCGGCAGCGGAGTTTCCGCCCGTCATTGCTGATGGAACCGCGGATACTGGCGCCATTTGCGCTCATTCATCCGGCTGACGCTCAGCAGTTCGGCATCGTTCAAGGTGATGTCGTGGAGATACGCGCTGGCGAGTCGACAGTTCGTGTAAGGGCGTCAATAAGCGACGAGATAGCTGCGGGCGTTGTCGGGCTGACGCGGCATATGACGGACGCGGCCGTCCCGCTGTCCTTAACTGCTGGGACGATCAGCCGGGTTGCGGAAGCAGTCGCTTCTGCGGACTGACATTAGAGGAAGACGCGTATGAGCCGTAACTTGAAGATAGGCATCGCAGTTGGCGTCCTCGCGGCAATCGGCGTTACTTTGCTCGTGCTGGCGCTGGTCATCGCCAATCTCGGCGCGATCGCGGCTTGGATCGGCTTTGATGACGCTGGCAACCTCAATGGACGCCAAGGCGCGATTGGCATGCTGCTCAACCCGGAAGCGCGCGTGCAAAATGTGATTCTGTGTGAAGATGATGCCGGCTGCTCGGCGTTGTGGCCGATCATATTTGCGGCCGGTTTCGCATTTGCCATCGTCACTGGCTTTGCCTATACCACGTTGCTGGAACGGCGTCTCCTGGCTTTCCTGCAGCATCGGGTCGGGCCGAATCGCGTCGGTCCGCTGGGATTCCTTCAGCCGGCGGCCGACGGCGTCAAGCTCGTTTTCAAAGAGGACTTGCTCCCGGCTGGCGCGGACAAGTGGGTTTTCCGGCTGGCGCCGATGATCAAAGTGATTCCGATTCTTATGATCGCTGCGGTGATTCCGATGGGGCCCGATTTGGTCTTGCCCTGGTTTGCGCCTTCGCTGGGCGATGTCTGGTATCAGGTGCCTCAGGGCCTGGTTGATTCCAACGTGGGCGTCCTTTGGGTGATCGCGATCACCAGCATCGCGACTTATGGCGTAGTGCTGGCCGGCTGGTCCAGCGACAACAAGTATGCCATGTTGGGCGCGCTGCGGGCATCGGCGCAGATGATTAGTTATGAGCTCAGCTTTGGCTTGACGCTCGCCGTGCCGGTGATGATCGTTGGAAGTATGGCGATAGGCGATATCATCGACGCGCAGCGCAACATCTGGGATTGGTTCGTCTTCCAGAATCCGCTGGCGGCGGCCGTGCTAATCCTGGCGCTCTTGGCGGAGACCAACCGCGCACCGTTTGATTTGACTGAAGCCGAGCAGGAATTGACGCAGGGCTATATGACCGAATACAGCGGCATGAAATTCGCCCTGTTCATGATGGCCGAATACTTGGGCATGATCGCGGTGAGCCTGGTGGCGGTAGCGGTATTCTTCGGCGGTTACCACCTGTGGCCGATGGATGGCTTGCCGATATTGGCGCCGGTCATTTTCATCGGCAAGGTGTTCTTGGTGTTATGCGGCATGATCTGGATTCGGGCGACCCTGCCGCGCATCCGCTATGACCGGTTAATGCAGTTCGGCTGGAAAGTGATGATTCCGCTGGCGCTGTTGGCGGTTGCTTGGACGGCAGTCGCGATCGTCGTTGGGGACGCCGTTGGCGGCGACGCTTATCCTGTAGTCTCCGGCGCAGTATTCGTGATTGTACTCGTCGTTGGCGGATTGGCGCTGCGCCGCATGAGCCGCGACCGAGACAGCGAAGAAGCGATACCGCTGGAAGACGACCCGGCATACACCGGCGAGCGGCGTGGACTGGGCTGGGCGCTGGTCCACCTGGTGGGCATGCTGATCGCTATCCCCTTGGTTCATATTCGCTTTCAAGTGAGAGCCTTGGAGGGGCTGGCAAGTTTCGGGCGTACGCCGGAAGAGGATCGCGTTTTGGAAAGCGGGGAGACTGCTCTGAAGCGAGCGGGCGATTAGTTCATTAGCGAAAGTTTCAGCACGAGAGACTATATAGCTAGAGGTTGCAGAGTATGAACGTAGTCAAGGGATTTGCCACAACCTTAAAGCACTTGATGGACGACGCTGTGACCGTTCAGTATCCGGAACAGGTGCAGAAATTCCATGATCGTTACAAGGGGCGTCATCATCTGCGCCGCTTTGAAAACGGCCTGGAAAAATGCATCGGCTGTTCGCTATGCGCGGCGGCTTGCCCGGCGGACGCCATTTGGGTGGAGGCGGCGGAGAATACCGACGAGGAGCGCTACAGTCCGGGCGAACGTTATGCCAAGACTTATGAGATCAACATGCTGCGCTGTATCTTCTGTGGTTACTGTGAAGACGCTTGTCCGACCGAAGCGATTCAGTTGGGCCATGAACATCAGATGTCGTTCACTGACCGACGCGACGCGATCTATGTCAAAGACATGCTGATTGATCCACCGCAGGAAGGCGCGCCGGCCACACCGCAGGCGGTTGAACCGGGGTCATTTGATCGGTCGATACCCGACATGGAAGATCCGTCCTAGTGACGCGCTCTGGGTCGCAAACGAAAGCATTGTAAATTGAAGGGCGATGTTGTTTGTGCTAAAGTGCACAATCGCGTCCGGTCTGGGACATAGCTGGTATGGAATGGTTGTTTCTGGTCGTGAGTTTTGTGGCAGTCCTTGCGGCTGGCATGATGCTTACGCGGCAAAACGCAGTTCATAGCGCCCTGTTTCTCATCGTTAACTTTGGCTGCGTTGCCTTCTTGTATTTGATGCTGGATGCGCCCTTCCTGGCGATGGTGCAGGTGACCGTGTACACCGGCGCCATCATGGTCCTTTTCCTTTTTGTCATCATGTTGCTCGGCGCGGAGGCAACCACGGATACGTCAGGTCGACTGCGCTGGCTGGGTTTCGCCGGCACAGCAGTGGCGATCATATTATTAATGATCTTCGCCTTTCCTCTCGCGTCAGACATGCTGGCCGACGAATCTGTCGAGCAGCCGGATACGCAAGCGCAAGTACGTGTCATCAATGCGATTCCGGCCGGCGAGGGCGAGTCGTTCACTATAGTGGACATGGGTAGGTCTATGACGTTGGAAGGCACTGTCACGGGCACGGTTATGCTCGACAGCGCCGACAATAGTTTGGATGATTGGCGTGTTGATGATGTTGCTTACGATTATGCGCGCGATGCGACTCAACACTATTCTGTATTGCCAGCCGGCGCATACAACGTGATTGCCGGAGTGGAACTCGCCGAATTCGCCACGAGCCCATTGCTAACCGAAACTGTAGATTTGACTGCCGATTCTGCGCATTCTGTCGTGTTCTATGAAAACGTTGAGGGCATCGTTGATATTGTGCTGCTGGAAGATGATGTCAGGGCGCCGAGCGTTGGCACGATGCGTCTGGCGGTCTTCAATGCTGTGACCGACAAACAGGTTTCGCTGATCGATATCGGTCAATACACCGACCGTCGCAGTCTTTGCGAAGACGACTCCTGCAGTTCGGTGATTCCCCATCGCGTCTTGATTAACCAGCTTCCGGCCGGCCAAAAGATCAGCCTGGAGCTTGAAGAAGGGGCTTATAACTTGGCATTCGTCGATCAGGATCAATCAGTACTGCGGACCTTGGCGGATTACGAGGCGTCGCGGGGCGTGATTGAAACACGGGTGCTGGTGCAGGAACCCGGCATCCCCGGCAGTCAGCCGACTTATCGCGCTGCCGTGTTCACCGCTATTGCGAAACCCGCCTTCGGCAGCCCTGAAGCAGTGGGGCAGGTTCTCTTCATTGAATATGTCTTGCCGGTGATGCTGGTCGGTATGTTGCTGCTGGTGGCGCTGATTGGCGTAATTGTATTGGCGCGGCCGGATGCCTTGGCCCAAGCGGAACGCCGGCGGATCAACCGCCGTCGGCGTGTAAACCGCCCGCTTGTCAGCGTTATATCGCAGCAGACCGGCGCAGATGTTCTGAGCGGCGACTACCTGGCGAAGCTGCCGGGTGGCTCTGACGACGACTCCGAATAGCAGCGGGAGAGGGCATTCGATGAACCCAATCGGCACTGAGCCCTATATTGTACTCAGTATGGTGCTATTCTTGATGGGGGCGCTCGGCGTGCTCATGCGTCGCAATGCGATCCTGCTATTCATGTCGGTTGAGTTGATGTTGAATTCGGCGAACTTGGCCTTGGTGGCATTCGCGCGCGAATGGGGCCAGGTCAATGGCCACGTCTTCGTATTCTTTGTGATGACGGTGGCGGCGGCTGAAGTCGCTATTGGTTTGGCATTGATCGTAAATATATTCCGCGAGCGTCAAAGCATCAATATTGACGAATTGCGTCAAATGCAAGGCTAGCGGACCGCCGTCGAAAGAGGCGTTTGAGGTATGGAAAATCTGCCACTTCTAGTTCCACTGGTGATATTCGTTCCGGCGCTCGGGGCAATTATCAACTTCTTCTTTGGGGCGCGCCTGGGGGAGAAGTGGTCGGGCTATATCGGTTGTTTCGCGTCGATACTCGCCTTCATAGTATCGCTGTTTTTGCTGTCTTGGGTTACGGGAACCGGCGGTAGCGCGGCAGTGGTCAATCCGCCGTTCTTTGATGGCTGGCTGCGCATCGAATCGATCGGCTTGGAAATCACGTGGCAGATGCGGGTGGACTCGCTCAGTGTGACGATGATGCTGGTCGTCACCGGCGTCGGCTCCTTGATTCATCTTTACGCCCGCGGCTACATGCACGGCGACAAGTGGTATCCGCGCTTTTTCGCTTACTTGAATATGTTCCTCGCCTTCATGCTGGTTCTGGTTACGGCGAATAACTTCCTGATGCTATTCGTCGGCTGGGAAGGGGTCGGGCTATGCTCCTTCCTGTTGATAGGATTCTGGTGGGACAAGAAGGCGCCGGAAGGCTGGAATAACAGCAACGCGGCGCGCAAAGCCTTCGTCGTCAATCGCATCGGCGACTTCGGTTTGCTGATGGCGATGTTCTTGATCTTCTGGACTTTTGGCACACTTGACTTCGTCAAGGCGGGCGAGCTGCCCAACACCGAGGCGAAGTACCTGGTGAATTGGCGCGAGCACAACGGCCTGGTAGAGCACGAGGCTGACGCGGAGCACAAAGAGGAAACGGAAACGGCCGGATCCGATGACCACGTGGATGACGGACATGGCTCAAAGTACAAATGCGTGCCCGCCGATGCGAGCGCGCATGACGATGACCATGGCGATGACGACCATGGAAAATCGAATCCGCTGGCGAGCGATATCCGCGCGCTCTACTGTGACAATCATCACTTTGATACCGATCTGCTGGGCGTATTTGGGCAGACCACCGAGCGCTTCGGCAAGGGCGAAATGGTCGACTTCGGCGGCTTCCAGATCGCCTTTGAAGATGTCATCTTTTTGATTGCGCTTTTCATGCTTCTGGGTGTGACCGGAAAGTCAGCGCAGATACCGCTGTTTATCTGGCTGCCGGACGCGATGGCGGGTCCGACGCCGGTCAGCGCGCTGATTCATGCCGCGACGATGGTCACGGCCGGCGTCTACTTGATGGTTCGGTCGAATGTATTCTTGTGGGAACTCAACCACGCCGGTTATGTGCTCGGGTTGATCATCACGTTGGTTGGCGCAGGTACGGCGCTGGTGGCCGGCTTCATCGCTCTGGGACAGTGGGACATCAAGCGCGTGCTGGCCTATTCGACGATTTCACAGCTTGGATTCATGGTGGCGGCGGTTGGCATCGGCGCCCACGTCGCCGCGATGTTCCACTTGGTGACGCATGCAGTGTTCAAGGCGCTGCTTTTCCTCGGCAGCGGTTCCGTCATACATGGCGTGGAGCACGGTCATCATCACGCACATGATCAGGGACATGGCGATCATCACGACGAGCACCAGGACGACGACTTTGATCCGCAGGACATGCGCAACATGGGCGGCCTGCGCAAGCGCATGCCCATCACGTATTTGACCTACCTGGTTGGGACTTTGGGCTTGGCGGGGATCTTCCCCTTCGCCGGTTTCTGGTCGAAAGACGAGATTCTGGCTGACGCCTGGTTCGAAGGCTTTGAGCTGAACGAAACAAGCGGCTTCATCGCCTTTGGCGTGCTGTTGGCAGCGGCGGCCTTCACCGCCTTTTACATGTGGCGGCAGGTTGTTCTGGTCTTCTTTGACGATGCTCGCAGCGAGGCGGCCGAGCGAGCGCCGGAAAGCAGCGGCGCCATGCTGTTGCCCTTGGTTGTGCTGGCGATATTCACCTGTGTCATTGGCTTGATTAATGTGCCAAAAGCGACGCCGATAATCGACGGCATTTACCATCCCTACGAATTCAAGCATTTCCTGGAACACAGTCTGGTCAGCGTCTCCCGCGGACACACGCTGGACTTCAACCTGCTAATCGCGGGCGTTGCCCTGGTTCTGGGTATCGTTTCGATTGTGGCCGCCCATCGCGTTTACAAGGGCAAGGGCTTGGCGAGCGACAAACGCGATCAATTGGAAACGAGCGCGCCTACGCGGGGTCTGTTCAAGCTGGCGAATGGTCGGCTTTATTGGGATGAGTTCTATTCGACTATAATCGAGCGGCCCTTCAACAGGCTGGCCGACTTCCTGGCCATCCGTGTCGATTGGGAGTTCCTGCACGATTATTTCCACGATCGGATCATCAAGCGCGGCTTCGATACTATTGGGGATTTGCTCAGCCGGCCCATTGACTTGGGAATCGTGGATGGCACGGTCAACGGCGTCGGCATTTTCGTGCAGCGCGCGGCAAACTGGATGCGCCGTTCGCAGACCGGCTATGTGCGCCTTTACGCAGTCGTGCTATTCGTCGGCGTAGCTGTTGTGATCATTTTCATGCTCATACCATTTATTCAGGCTCTGCTCCAAAGTGGCGCTTAAGGAGAACGCGTTCCCATGGACGTAACTGGACTTTCGCTTACTACAATCACCCTGTTCCTGCCCTTGATAGGACTTGCCATTCTGGTGTTCATGAATGGTGAGACGCAGAAGGCCAACCTGAAGTGGGTGGCTTTTGTCACGAGTTTGGTGACATTTGTCGCCTCGGTGGTGATGTGGATCAATTTCGATCCGAGTACGTCGGAACTACAGATGGTGCAGCGGAATACCTGGGCGGAAGTCTCGCTTGGCGAGTCTGTCATTAATGTGAGCTACTTCGTCGGCGTCGATGGCATCAGCATGCTGCTGGTCCTCTTGACGACCTTTATTATGCCGATATCGATTCTCGGTTCTTTTGGCAGTCATATCTTTGAGGAGCGCGGGCGCGAAAAGCTCTACTACATCTTCTTGATGCTTCTTGAGTGGTCGATGCTCGGCGTTTTCGTCGTGCACGATCTCATCATCTTCTACGTCTTTTGGGAAGTGACTCTTGTGCCGATGTACTTCCTCATCGGCATTTGGGGCGCGGAAGAGCGCATCTACGCCGCTGTAAAGTTCTTCCTCTATACAATGGCTGGCTCGATCCTGATGCTGATCGCGATTTTGTACGTCGGCAATCGCTCCGGCACCTTCAGCACGTACAGCGCCGGCGGCGATGTTGGCGTGATCGAAAAGGTGCAGAACTTCGATGGCGAGGGCACCTATTGGGACGCGCTTGGTCCCGAAGGCGAGGGCGGGGACGGCTTCCTCCTGGATTCGGTGGAGAGTTTCCTCTTCCTGGGCTTCCTGGTGGCCTTCGCGATCAAAGTGCCGATCTTCCCCTTCCACAGCTGGCTGCCGGACGCGCACGTTCAAGCGCCGACAGCCGGCTCGGTGATACTGGCTGGCGTTCTCTTGAAGATGGGCACATACGGCATCGTGCGCTTCAATTTGAACTTATTCCCGGAGGCGACGGTGGCTTGGGCGCCGACCATCGCATTCCTCGGCGTGGTCGGCATTGTTTACGGCGCCTGGGTTAGTTATGCGCAGGACAACGTTAAAAAGCTGGTCGCCTATTCTTCGGTCAGCCATTTGGG
Organism: Chloroflexota bacterium; assembly: GCA_026706395.1. Next base: position 17,438 of record JAPOYU010000006.1, on the reverse strand, counting down.
CTTCGTCGTGCTGGGCATTTTCGCGCTGAATTCGCAAGGCTTGCAGGGCGCGACGCTGCAGATGGTCAATCACGGCATCAGCACTGGCGGCCTTTTCCTCATTGTCGGCATGCTATATGAACGTTGGCACACGAAAGAGATGGCGGACTATGGCGGGATTTGGAAAGTCATGCCGCTCTTTGGCGCGATCAGCCTGGTCATCTCGCTGAGCAGCATGGGATTGCCCGGCCTCAACGGCTTCATCGGCGAATTTACGATTCTGCTGGGTTCGCTGGGCAGTGATTATCTTGGCTTCGCTTTCACGCTGTTTGGCACACTTGGCGTCATCCTGGCGGCGGTTTACCTGCTGAAGATGTTCCAGCACGTCTTCATGGGCGAGCTCAGGAATCCGCTGGCTGATGAAGCAGGCTACAAGCTGACATGGTACGAGAAGGCCGCCTATATACCGATCATCGTTATGATCTTCTGGATGGGTTTGCAGCCGATCGTCTTCTTCAACTTGCTGGATGTTTCGGTCGATAGCATCGTCGCCATGTTCGTTCGCTAGGAGAGAGCATGTTTGAGTCGCCGTCTATTGCGGAGTTTCTCACGGGTTCCAACCTGGCTTCAACGCTGCCCGGCACATTGCTGATGGCGTGGACACTGCTGCTTGTGATAGTTGACCTCTTCGTTGATGAGGAGCGCGAGCACTGGACGCCGATCTTGGCATGTGTCGGTTTGGGCATAAGTTTTCTGGCGAATATCGGCGTTTATTCACCGGCTGAAGGCAAGCAGGTGGCGCTATATGGCATGTTCATCGCGGATGAGTTCACCGGCTTCCTGAACTTCGTGATACTTATCGCCACGCTGATCGCGATTCTGATGAGTTGGGATTACCTCAAGCGGGCTGATATTCATCGCGGCGAATACTATATCCTCGCTCTGCTGTCTTCGGCCGGCGCCATGTTCATGATCGGCGCGAACGACTTGATCATAATCTTCGTCGCGCTGGAATTGCTGAGTATCCCGCTATACATCTTGGCCGCCTTCCGCTCGATCAAGAACGACGGCAGCGACTTGGCGCTGAAGTCCGAAGAAAGCGGCATGAAGTATTTCATCCTGGGCGCTTTTTCCAGCGCATTTTTGGTCTTCGGCGCTGCACTGATTTATGGCGCCACCGGCACGACGAACATCCCGCAAATCTTCGAAGTCGCGGGCGACATCGTCGGCGGGACCTCCAGCGCGACATTCTATCTGCTGGTGGGGACGGCGCTGCTGATCGTGGGTTTGGGCTTCAAGGTCGCGGTTGTGCCCTTCCATATGTGGACGCCCGACGTCTATGAAGGGGCGCCGACGCCCGTCACCGCTTTTATGAGCGTGACAGCGAAGATCGGTGGTTTTGCGGCGCTGCTGCGTGTCCTCATCACCGGACTTTCCGTGCTAGTGCTGGCGGATGGCGATGCGGTGGCCTGGCAGGCTACGGCCACAATCATCGCAATCCTGACGCTCGTATTAGGCAATTTCGTGGCCATTTCTCAGCGCAATCTCAAACGTATGTTGGCATATTCGTCGATTGCGCACGCTGGCTACATCATGGTGGCTGTGGCTGCGGCCGGCAGCGCAAACGTCATTGACGCTGCGACGCAAGGCGCTTTGGTCTACATGCTGGCGTATATGTTTACCAATCTGGGCGCATTCGCCGTGGTCATGACGATCGAGCGGGAAGATGGCAGCGGGGCCAACATCGATGACATCAACGGCTTGGCGCAGTCTCGGCCGCTGCTGGCGATGGCGATGGCGATATTCATGCTCAGCTTGACCGGCGTTCCCTTGACCGCCGGTTTCGTTGGCAAGTTCATGATCTTCTCCGCGGCTGTACAGGCCGGACTTTTCGGTCTGGCGGTTATCGGCGTACTTACAAGTGTTGTTAGCGCCTTCTATTATATTCGCGTGGTGGTCAACATGTATCTCCGCGATAGTGATGGCGATTTGCAGCCTCCCTTGGACACGCAGTATGTACGCTGGGCAGTCAATATCGCGCTAGCCGGCACGCTGGTTTTTGGCATTTTCTACCCTCTGGCGACCAACTTGGTCAGCATGGTAAGCATCGCCTAGTTCGCCGCCACGTTTGCCACGAGCCCCAGGATTAAACTTTCGACACTGGCTCGTCGCTTGTCACGCATCCGGTTGACGCAAGCGCAGCACTGAAATTGAAAATATAGAACCACTGATCAGCTATGACACGTCAAGAACGCGAAGGGTTCATTTGGATCATACTTGCGGCCGCCGGTTTTTCCGCCATGCCGTCGCTGGTGAAGATCACGTATTTGCATTCTATGCTTGAGCCAATGGACATCGCGATTTGGCGTTTCATCGTTGCCGTGCCTGTGATGTGGGTGATGGTTGTATACCGGAGAAGATCCGCTTCATTATCGCGAAAGAGTGATGCGCCGGTTAAGCAAGTGTTGCTGATTGGCGTCATGATATCGGCGGCTGTGCTGGCGGCATTCTTCGCGCTAGAACGTCTGCCGGCCAGCACGTACATCGTTCTATTCTACACCTATCCGGCGATGGTCGTTTTGTTGTCTGCTGCGCTGGGTGAGCGTATCGGCTACCGCGCCTGGCTGGCACTGACGATGGCGCTTGCGGGTGTAGTCTTGACCGTGCCGAATTTCTTCGGCGTTAGCGTCGGCGACTGGCTTGGAGTTTTGCTCGTGCTGGGAAACGCCGTAATCGTGGCCATCTACTACATTCTATCCAAGCGAGCGCTGAACGGCGTTGTCGACCTGTCTGGATCGAGCGCATGGATGATGCTCGGCACGTTGCTGGTTATGCTGCTGCTGATACCGCTGCGCGGCTTGCAATTGCCGCAGAATCCTCAAACGCTGGTTACGCTTGTCGGCATCGCCGTTTTGGGCACTGTCTTGCCCGTCTTCGCGATCAACATCGCCATCCAAAGAATCGGAGCGGCGCGGGCGTCTTTGGTCAGCACAGTTGAGCCGCCGCTCTCGATGGTTATGTCGATGGCTATATTGGGTGAGGCGATATTTGCGATACAATGGCTGGGCGCGGCCCTGATAGTAGGCAGTGTAATTGCCCTGCAATTTCGGCCGCGGAACCGGATAGATGTCAGCATCGCACATGAGGCGGGCTAGGGCGTAATGAACAGCAGCGAGCAGTTAACAAGAGCGGCGCGAGAAGATCTTAAGCGCAATCGTGAAGGTCGACTTTCGTCACGGCAATGGCGGCAACTTATTACGGAACCGCTGACGACATTGCTGCTGCTTACTGTGCCTCTGGTCTTGCTTGTGGCGCGCTACGGCTTGGCTGGACGAGTGATTGTTCTGCTTCTGGTCGCCGGATTCTTACTGACGATTGGCATGCGCGCCGTGCTATTCGCCCGGGTAAAGCTGTCTTATCGTGTGCTATACGCTGAGGGACTGCCGGCACGCTGGAAGCTCTGGCGCAAGACCACTCTGGCAAGCAAGTCGGGCGACGCGATTCGCTTCGACCATCGGCTGGCGGAACGGCTCAAGCTGAAGCCGGACCAGGCTTTACACGTCTACTATGCTGAGGCGGGCGGAAGGCGCATCTTGCTCAGCATGTTGCCGCAGCGACACCCACAGGGGGAATTGGCGCAGCCGAGCGATAACTTCGAGCGCGTCGGCGGCAAGGTTTACGCGGACTAGGCCAACTGGCCGCTCATTTCTACAACTTCCGTCCCATCTTCGTCCACCCATACGCCGCACTGTCCGCCGCCTTCCGCGATGTCAAGATCGACCGTGGCGCCATCAAAGCGCAGCACCGGGTGATAATATTTCGCGACTTGCTCCGCATCGGCATCAATGTAATGCCCAATGAGCGCGCGGCGGAAGCGGGAATCCGAGCGATTCGGGAAGCTGCCGTGGATCAATTGACCATTGAAGAAGAAGACATCACCCGCCTTCATGATAACGGGTTCGGGTTGCATATCAGCGGAGAGAGGCACAGTGACATCAGTGAAGCTCTTGCTGGCATCGGCTTCGACCGGGCAGAGAACCGGCAACTCATGGCTGCCCGGAACTACTTGTAGACAACCGTTTTCTTCATCGCAATCGTCAAGCGCCATCCAGGCGGCGATGCATGTTCCCGGCTGCACGCGAAGGTAGAATTGATCTTGGTGCAAGGCTTGGCCACGTGCGCCAGCCGGTTTGAAATACAGCATGGTTTGCACAGCCAGCGGCTCTTTACCCAGCAGTCGCCGGAAGACGCTGCCCAAGCGCGGGTCGATCATCCAGTCGAGGCTTGCTTGATCCCAACGGTGCATGTGGATGAGACGGGGGTAGTGTTTGAGCGGATCATTGCGTTGCATATTGATTCCGCCAAAGTCGCCGGGATAGGTCCCGCTGCGCCGCATTTCCATGTAATGGCGCTTCAAGCTTTCCACCTCGGCGTCCGAGAACAATCCGGAAACGGTGACGCAGCCGCGATCCCTAAAACTTTGAACATCGACTTGCATAGCTTACGCCTCCTGCGCCACACGTTGCGCTTTGCCTGAATTCAATTACAATCCTTGCCGTTAAGTCTAAATTACAAGGAAGCCATTGTGCAAGTGATGGGCGTGAAAGATGTGCAGGCGGCGCTTGCCAAAATTAATCATGATACAAAGGTTGTTGAGTTTGGAAGCTCTACGGCGACATCACAAGAGGCAGCTGGCAATGTTGGCTGTCAACTGGGCCAGATCGTCAAGAGTTTGGGATTCATGGTCAACAAGTCTACACCCGTACTTGTGCTAGCCAGTGGCGATCAAACGATTGATGAGCGCAAGTTGGCGGCGATATTCGGCGTCGGGCGGAAGAAGGTTCGCATGATGACGGCAGCGCAATGCCTGGACCTGCTGGGTTATGCGCCCGGGGGCGTGCCGCCGCTCGCGCATCGTCGCACTGTTGATGTCTACCTTGACGACACATTAAGGCGCTTCCAAACGGTATACGCTGCCGGTGGCGCGGCGAATGCGATCTTTCCGATTGAGCTGGAGACGCTGCAAGCGATGACCAGCGGAACATTTGTCGACCTGGCGCGAGCATGAGAAGATGAGAGACCGAATTCGGCAATCTAGCTGTTCGCGACAACCAGCGTTGTTAGGTAATGCTCCTTGCCGAATGCCTCCCTGCCCGGATATGCCAGCAAGAGTGGCTCGCCGCTCATCGATTCCTTGGCCGCCAGTAGCAGGTCGTAATTCCCGCTGCCGATATCACAAGGAATAGCGATGCTTGTGCGGTCGCGATAGAACCGGTTCGGTACCCAATCGCTGGTGAACTGGTCGGCCGGCACTGAGTTTTCGATCGCAAGCTGGCCATCGCCGTCTGAGTCGGCGAGGATGATACTGATTGTGTATGGCGTCGAGTCTGGCGTTTGAATCTGCCACCAACTTTCAATAGTTACCGTCTGGCATGGGGCGGAGTCAATCGATTCATGGCGTTCCCAAGCGAACAGATGCAGGCTCTCTCCGACATCTAGAATAGGCCCATCATGAGCCGGGACGCGCGCGTATTCGGACAGGCTGTAGCTCGTTTCATACTCTTCGTCCCAACTTACTGTGCGGATGTGCGCATAGTTTCGGTTGAGCCAGTCTCTTAATTCAACGCCCAGTTCGTTTCCGCCACCCTCCTGCAAGTGCCAGAGCTGTTGATGTTCGGGAAGCCGGTTAGCAAAGACCTCATGGTGAAACCTGTGATAGATATTTACCAGCTCGTCGGGGTAGTGTGGTGGATGCGCGCTATCACGAGGCTCAACAAGATGGAAAATTCGCTCTTTGGGCATCTTGTCCGGTGTGAAGTCCATCAAATAATAGGCGGCGCCAAGGAGCCAACGCCACGCCCAGTTGAACTCGGTGACAACGATACTATTTGTTTCGTAGCTTGTTTTCATTACTTGGACAATTTCACGGTAAGGCGCGTTTGAAGTTTGTACTTCAATGCTCTGCGGGGCATGGAGAATCAGGAGTGACAGAAGCGCCAGCGCCGCTATGGTCGGGAGCAAGCGCAGGCTCAACGCCATACAAGCGGCTATGAGCGGAGCAAACATGACCACATTTCGTTGCGAAAAGTTGCGTACCAATGAATCAGCAGCGTAGGCTATGAAAACCGTCATAATAAGCAGAATCAAAGGATATAGCAGCGTGTATCGGCGCTCGAACCGCAGAGGAGTGTTGGCGGCGCTGAAGCGACGCGATATTGACGGGGCAAATGGGCTGAGCAACATGAGGAGCTGATAGATGATTTCGGGCTCGAACTTGCTGCCGTTGTAGTACAGCCGCAGACCCTCCCAGCCTGGAGGAATGGCGTAATAGATGCCGCCCGGCACGACCACGGTAATTGCTTGCAGGAAGGGCAAGAGCCAGCCGAGGAAAGATGTGCCGATAAAAGCCCACATGATAAATGAGTTCAGCCACAAATTGCGGTCGAAGCGCGTGATCAGCAACATACAGACGGCGTGAGCTGGGAAAACAAAGAAAGAAAAGAAATGCGTGTAGATTGCTGCGATGCCGACAAAAGTATAGGTGAGCATCAACACCGACGTCGGCTTGTGCAACCAACGGTAAAATAACAGATGCAGCGCCGTAGTCAGCATAATCAACATGGGATAGGGGCGCAATTCATTCATGGCGCTGCTGGCGAATCCGTAAACGCCTAGCAGGACGATTGCGTACAAGCCAACGCGCCTGCCACAGATGTGTTTACCTAGCTGATAAATCAATGCGAATGTTATGAGATTAATGAGTTTTGAGAGCCAGCGTGTGATGTCTTCGCTAATGCCAAATGCTTCGATCCAAGCGTTCGCGGTGAGTTGCCAGCCGGGCGGGTGAGTATCTGCCGCCAAATATTGCACAAGCTTTGACGGCGAAAATAGCAGCGACAAATGAACGACAACGATTTCATCCTCACGATAGTTTCGGTTGTCGTATACCTGGGCGTGGAGAAGTACATTTATTAGGATCAGACACGTCGCAGCCATGATCGCTGCGTTTTTGGCGCTCTGTGTAGATAATCGCAAATTGGGATGCCAAAGGGAAGCATGCGCGATTGCCATTAGCAAGGTTCCTACTCGACAGATGCAAACATCATATTGCTGTAGTCATTAGATTCACTCGCTCAGCGAGCTTCTCCAGTATAATCAGAAGTCGTCCCTGCCATTGGTCCTCTTCGGCCGGAATGCGTACCTCCGTCCGCGTCACTTCGATATCGTGGCCCAACGTCAGCGCCAGCAGTTCACGCCGGACCGTCGCCAGGTAGGGAAGTTTGATCAAGACGTGCTCACGCGGCAGGCGAATGTGAGTAGCTCGTATCCCCAAGGCCATCACCTTCACCTGTATCTGGTACAATAAGCCGTCGACGGCCGCTGGCAGCGGACCAAAACGATCGACCAATTCCCGGCGCATCGCATCCACCTCATCCAGTCTTTGGATGTTTCCGATGCGGCGATAGAGTTGAAGGCGCAATGCCATTTCAGGTATCCAGTCCGTCGGCAAATAGGCTGGCAGCGGCAGGTCGATGATGATGCGGTCGCGGGCGGAGGCGGGCGCTGGGTCCCTATCATCCACATTGGCGCCGCGCTGATCTTGAACAGCTTGCTGCAGCATTTCCGTGTATAGATGCAAGCCGACGCTGGCGATATGCCCTGATTGCCGCATGCTAAGAATATCGCCGCTGCCGCGCATCTCTAAATCGCGGATGGCGATTTGAAAGCCTGCGCCAAGCCGCGTATTCTCGGCCAGGGTTTCCAGCCGTGTTCGCGCCTCTTCCGTGAGCGTTCCGCGGTCGTGAAAGAAGTAGGCATAGGCTTGCTGTGCCGAGCGGCCAACGCGACCGCGGAGTTGATAGAGCTGCGCGACTCCGAAATGGTCCGCTCGATCAACTATCAGCGTGTTGACCCGGGGCATATCGATCCCGTTTTCTATGATTGATGTCGACAGCAAGATGTCGTACTCACCCCGGGAAAACTCCGACATTACGGATTCAAGAGCGCGGGGAGACATCTGCCCATGCGCAACGGCGACAGAGGCTTCCGGTACGACGCGTTCGATCTTGTTGCGGAGGTTATGAATGGTCTTGACCCGGTTATGAATGGCAAAGACCTGCCCGCCGCGCTCGAGTTCGCGCATGATGGCACGTCGGCTCAGCTTGTCGTCCCAAGACCCTACTTGTGTGATAACGGGCAACCGCTCTTCCGGCGGCGTCTGTATCATGCTGATATCACGGATGCCGCTTAGGCTGAGATAAAGCGTGCGCGGTATCGGAGTGGCGGTCAGCGTCAGTATGTCAATTCGCGAGCGAAGTTTCTTGAAGTGCTCCTTGTGCTTGACGCCAAAACGCTGCTCTTCGTCGATGATTATCAGGCCAAGTTTCTTGAAACGGATGTCGTCGGACAGGAGCCGATGTGTGCCGATGACAATGTCAATTTCGCCGGAGGCCAGCTTGTCGACAATCAACTTTTGCTGCGAGGCATTTCTAAAGCGAGACATCATTTCCAATTCAACGGGAAAGGCGGCCAGTCGCGCGCGGAAGATATCAAAATGCTGCTGAGCCAGGACGGTAGTCGGCACGAGCACGGCCACTTGCACGCCGTCTTGCACGGCTTTGAAAGCGGCGCGCAATGCGACCTCAGTCTTCCCGAAGCCGACATCGCCACATATCAGACGATCCATAGGCTTGTGGTCGTGCATATCGGCTTTGACTTCGTTGATGACGCGCAACTGGTCTTCTGTCTCGACGAACGGAAAGCCAGCTTCCATCTCGTGCTGCCAAGCCGAGTCGGCGCTGAATGCGTGGCCGACGGCTACCGCGCGACGGCTATAAATGGATAGCAGCTCGCGCGCTTCTTCTTCGGCATTGCGCCGCGCCTTGTCTCGCGCCTTAATCCACTGGTCGGCTTTGCCCAGTTGATTCAGCGGGGGCGCTTTGTCATTGGGGCCGACGTAACGCGAGAGCCGGTCGGCTTGGTGGATTGGCACGTAAATCGTGTCTTCGCCGCGATATTCGACCAGCAGGTACTCGCGCTCGCTGTTGTTGAAACTGCGGTGGCGCAAACCTTTGAACCTGCCAATGCCATAATCGACATGGACCACGTAAGTGCCTTCTTGCCAGTCGGTATAGCTGGAATCGGCTGGCTTTGCGCGGGCCCTTCCGGTGTTCTCGAGCCGACGCCGCGGCTCTGGGCGGGTCCAGCCGAAGATCTCAGCATCCGTTATAAAATGCAGTAGGCGTTGTTCGCCTTGGAGCGACCAGCCTTCGGCCGCCGACCCGCGAACGAATCGTAGCGCGCCTGGCGGCGGGACATCGTCTATCTCGCTGACGGTCGGGATCATTGTGGAGGCGTCTTGCTCGTACCACAGGTTTTCCAAGCGCTCGACCTGCTCGGTCATGATGACGACGCTTTCGCCGCGAAGCATTTGCTTTCGAACTTGATTGAGCATCAACCGCAGTTGACCGCCAAATCGTTCTCCGGGTGAGAATGGCGTCCTGGTCGCGGAACCAGTTATGGTGGAAAGCGGAACTGAACGCGGGCTCTCAAGTTTCGACTCAAGTTCATTCCAGGTCAGAAACGGCAGCGGGTGTTCGGACGCTATCTGCGCGGTTGCTTCGGCTTCGCTGCGATTGGACTCGGCGTTTTCCGCAGCCTCCAGCACCGCTTCTTCCAGGAAGGGCGGGTCCTCGATCAGGATTAGAGTCTCCTTTCCTGCGTAGTCGAGTAAACTGGCTGGCCGCCCATATAGGTACGGCAGGTAGTGTTCGAGGCAGGGGAAGGCACTACCCTGTTTTAGCGATTCAATATCGGCGCTGGCGCTGGATACATCGTCAGGGTCAGTGCCGGTGGCTGTCGCCCACTGTTCCAGCCAAGCGCCAATTGACTCTGTCAACCGAGGAAGCGCCTCACGCGCAGGATAGATCCGCGCCGACTGCACACGGTCAATGCTGCGTTGGTCGGCCGGATCAAAGCGCCGCAAGCTGTCGATCTCATCGTCAAAAAACTCGATACGCAGGGGATATTCGCTCGCTAGCGGAAAGATATCAAGGATGCCGCCACGGCGGCTGAAGCTGCCCGGTTCGATGACTAATGCCGCTGGCTCGTAACCCATGCCGATCCAGCGCAAGATGAGACTTTCCATTTGGCGCCGCTCACCTTGGTGCAATTCTATCGTGGCCTGGAGAAACTCCGCTGGCGGCATAGTCTTCTGCATCAAGGCGCGTGCTGATGCTACAACTATGGGTTGGCGCGTCCCCTGCGGATAAGCCAGCGCGGACAAGGTAGCGATCCGACTGCGAATGACGCTGAAGTCCCAAGGCGCACGATCATAAAATAGAGTCGAAGGCTCGGCAAATCGATGTAGTCGTTCGGGCTGGTCCAACCAAAGCGGCAGTTGCTCGCTGACGTTGTAGGCGCGACGCGCGGCCGATGTCAGGTAGATAAGCGGGCCGGGCCAATCCGCAGCTAAGGCCGCCAGCAGGAAGGGCCGGGCCGAGCGCACAACGTTGAAGTCCTCGTGCGGCTGACGCGCCGACAAGTCACCAAGCAATTGCCGGTAGCTGGCTGTGCCCCGGAGAGCATCGAGCAAACCCGCGAGTTTCTGCGACATGATTGTCTTGCTCGGTAGTGAACCTGGAAGGCGTCAGTATATCAGAGCGACTGTCGGCGGACTAGTCGAGTTGCGGTGTATGTCGCTCAAGATAGTCAGGGACGGGACTTGGATGCGATGAGTTTAGCGTGAGTCGGTCCCTAGTCCACCAGCGCCTGATAAGTAAGCGCGCGGAAATCTTGCTGGAAAGGCAGCATATTGTCCATCAGCTGAGTCATGATGATTCCGACCAGTTGCTCCTGTGGGTCAACCCAGAAGTTGGTCGCGGCGGCGCCACTCCAGCCGTAGTTGCCATCCGAGTTGAGCACGCCGGTTTGGGCTGCGTCGATTATCACATCGAAGCCCAAGCCAAAGCCTCTGCCGGGCATCTTGGCGAAGCCGATCGCAAGAGGCAGGAGTTCGGGCTTGATGTGGTTGCGCGTCATATACTCCAGCGTCTTGCGCCCGATGATGCGAACATCGCTCGTCTCTCCCTCGTTCAAGAGCATAGCGGCGAATTGCCAGTAATCCGACATGGTGGAGACCAAGCCACCGCCTCCCGATGGGGCGCTCGCAGGCTTGGTGAAGTCATGCCAGGGAATATGAGGCGTGCCTGTGTATTCGTCGAAACTGCCGTCCTGGATGTTGTGCTGGTAGAGCTTGGCAAAGCGTTCCACCTTGTCAGCGGGCACATGAAACGCAGTGTCCTTCATGCCCAGCGGCTGGAAGATTCGCTCAGCAAGGAAGTCTTCAAATGGCATATCGGAAAGCAGTTGGACAAGATAGCCGCAGATGTCCGTGGCGATGCTGTAGTACCAAGCCGTGCTGGGCTGGAACCGCAGAGGAAGCGAGGCCATGCCGACGGTCTTCTCCTCTAAGGTGGCGGTTTCACTGCGGAAGATGGAGTCGCGATACATGTCGTCAATTGGCGTGTCAAAGTGGAATCCATAACTCAAGCCAGCGGTATGGGTCAGCAGGTGGTGGATGGTCATCGGAGGGTCTTGCGCGATTAGCTGCTGCCCCATGTAGTCGTAGCCCTTCAACACCTTGGTAGTGCCGAAAGCGTTTATGTACCGGCTGACAGGTTCAAAGAGCTGGAACTTGCCTTCTTCATGCAGCATCATCAAGGCGATGGACGTAATCGGCTTCGTCATACTGTAGATGCGGAAGATGGTGTCCTTCGCCATCGGAAGCTGATTTTCAGCGTCCCGGTAGCCGCAGGTTTCAAAATGCACAACTTCTGAATCACGCGCTACCAGCGTGATAAAACCTGGGACTTTAGCCTGGTCGACGTATTCCTGAAGCTTAACGTTGATACGAGCTAAGCGTTCGGCTGATATTCCGACGACTTCGGGCGAAATAGCTTGCATGTGACGCTCCTGCTTATTTATGTGATGGGTATTACCCGGCTTACTTCGATGCGGATGTTACCTTCAGCGTTCGCAACATTTCCAGCGCTTTTGGATGCTGCGAATTGATCTTAAGCGCGCGCTCTACTTCCGCCACAGCCGTGGCCTTGTCAGACTGTTCGCAGAGATGCTGCGCCAAGATTAGATACCGATTCACGGCCTTCTTCGTGTTGCCTTGCGTCAAGAACCATTCAGCGATCTCGCGTTGCACAGTGACAAGTGATGGACGAATCGAAACTGCCTTCACCTTTTCGGCTATGGCGAGCGTTGAGTTGCCCCGGCTGTCCAAAAGACGCGCCAATTTCAAGTGGTTTTCGACGGCGGCGTCGATGTGTCCCAGTTTCTTCTGCAAAGCGATGAGCTTCATAAGAGGCTTTGCGTCTGCGGGGGCTAATTCCTGAGCGCGCTGCGCGATCGCAAGCTGCTTCTCGAGGTCGCGCTTGGCTGGCGCTAGGCCTATGCCAACCGCGTCGCCATTGAAACGGGTCATAGCCTGCTCAATGCCTTCGCTCAGCCAAACCTCAACAGCATCAGCGGCGCGTCCGGCCAGTTCACTAGCGCGTATCACATCGTCGCCTTGGAAGCGTTGCAGCACGTAATCAACCGGATCCATTCTGCCGGGCGGGCGGCCAATGCCAAAGCGCAGACGAGCGAAGTCCTTACTGCCAAGGTGCTGGATTATGCTGCGCAGACCATTCTGCCCACCATGCCCGCCCGTTTGACGTAAACGGAGTATGCCAAAAGGCGTATCAAGGTCATCATGAATGACGAGTAGATTCGAAATCGGGATTTTATAATAGTCCACCAGTTGGCGCACGGATTCTCCGCTTCGGTTCATGTAGGTCATCGGCTGAGCAAGTTTGACCCGCAGGCCCTTGATATGACCGTCCCAAGTCCGCGCGCGCCTCTCGCTTTTGCCGGCGCCGAGCCTGTAACGCGCCACCAACTCCTCGACAACTTGGAAGCCGATGTTATGGCGAGTCTTCGCGTATTTCCCCCCGGGATTGCCCAAGCCGACGATCAGATTCTTGGAAGACATGTGTCACTCAGAAGGCGTTGATTTCACTGTATCGTAGCAGAGGGCTGCGACGGTTGTCTAGCGACAGCGGCGCCTAGAGTGGGCTATCGTCCACATAGCGCGGGTAGGTCGATTTTGCCGCCTCAGCGGCGGTTAGGTCAAGATCGACCGTGACGAATGGCTCTTCATCGCTTGTTGTGGCGAGCACGTTCCCGTCAGGGTCGCAGGCCCAGCCCGCGCCGCCCAATTTGACGCGGTTTACTTGGCCAGCATGGTTAGACGAAAGGCAAAATGCGCCGGAGACGACTGCGCCGGTTCGCCCGCCCGCCAGCCATTTGTCATTGGTGTGCCAGGGAGTACTGCGCGGATTGAGAAGCAGATGCGCGCCGCGCTTGCCATAATCACGGGCGTGATGCAGGAACCAGATCTCGGTGCAGATCATGAATCCAATCGTCAACTGGGCTATGCGCGTCACTTGGAAATCGATCGGCGCGCGATCGTACCAATTCGCCTCCCAATAGCCGTCGTCATTCGGCAAGTAAGTTTTGCTGTGCGTCCATTGAAGCCCATCCTGTCGCGTCCAAAGGAAGGCAATGTTGTGGCGCTTTTCGCCGATGTTTCGCGGCGCGGTGCCAGCGATTATGTCCACAGGCAACTCAGGCAGCCTCTCGAGCCAAGCTTCGTGCCCCGCGACCGCGCGATTCCAGGTTGCATCCTGCGGCGCCGGTTCCGCGCAGAACCAGGGGGCGAAGCACATCTCCGGCAACAGGACGAGCTGTGCCCGATTATCTTCCACATGGCGGACGAGACGCTGCCAATCTGATTCAAGCTCGCCTGGGTCCAGTTGCGTGATAGTCGCCCTCATTGCGGTTGACCCGGTTCACGCCAGTTCACGCTGATGGCTGAATTGCGTTTCGTAAAGATTCGCGTAAAGGCCGTTCGCTTCGAGCAGTTGCGCATGTGTACCCTGTTCTACGATCATGCCGCGATCAAGCACAAGTATGAGGTCGGCAGCGAGAATCGTGCTCAGCCGATGGGCAATTACAATGCTGGTGCGACCACGCATGATATGGCTAAGCGCATCCTGGATTAGCGCCTCCGACTGGCTGTCAAGGTGGCTGGTTGCCTCATCCAATACGAGGATGCGAGGGTCCTTCAAGACGACGCGCGCAATCGCTATACGCTGCTTTTCGCCCCCGCTCAAGCGATAACCGCGTTCGCCGACGATGGAGTCATAACCATCACCCAGACCGGTAATGAAATCGTGAATGTGAGCGACTTTGGCCGCCGCTTCGATTTCAGCTTGCGTCGCCTCTGGCTTGGCGTAGAGCAGGTTAGTGCGGATGGTGTCGTGGAAGAGGTAAGTCTCCTGCGTCACCATGCCGATGTTTTCCGCCATAGTGCTCAAGGTCAAGTTACGTAGGTCCTGCCCATCGAGCCTGATGCAACCTGCAGACGGGTCATAAAGTCTGGGGATCAGGTAAGTCAGCGTGGTTTTCCCAGCGCCGCTTGGTCCGACCAGGGCGACGAGTTGGCCGGGCGAAATGCTGAATGATAGCTTGTCCAGCGCCAGCTCTCGCGCTTGATGACTGGCTGCGACCGAAGTGATGCCGTTTTCGCGCTGAGCGGGATCGCCTGAGCGCGTCGCCGCTACATGGTCCATTCGCCCAATTCGCTCGACATCGGTGAGCAATTGACGCCTGTCAATCTCGTAGCGGAACGTGACATCAACGAAGGTCAGTTCGCCGCGGACGTCAGTTAGGGCGATGGCATCGGGTTTCTCTTCAATTTCCAATGGCAGGTCGATTATCTCGAAGACCCGTTCAAAGCTGACGATAGATTGAGCGAAGTCGACCGGGGCATTGGTCAAAGCCTGCAGGGGTGTATAAAGTTGCGTGAGGTATGCTACAAACGCGACAATGTCGCCGATAGTAAACTGGTCCTGTATAACCAGAATACCGCCTATCCAGTACACGAGGGCAGTGCCGGCGACGCTGACCAAGCCAATGAGCACAAAGAACTGAGTGCCCAAGACAGCGCGTTCAATGCCCGAATCACGGACATCGGCGGCGCGTTTTTCAAAGTGTTCGACTTCGGCGTCGATGCGGCCAAAAAGCTTGACCAGAAGCGCACCACTAATGCCGAGCGTCTCGTTCATCATGGCGTTCATTTGCGCGTTGTAGCTCATCTGCTCGCGGGCAATCTCTTTTAGCCGACGGCCAATCCGCCGGGCGAAGAAGATGAACAAGGGCAGCACGAGAACGCCAAGTATGGTGAGTTCCCACTTCATGCTGATCATGACGGCGAGCGTGGCCACTACGGTGATGACGTTAGTGACGATCGAGACAATCGTATTGCTGATGGCGTTCTGGGCGCCGACCACATCGTTGTTCAGGCGGCTCATCAACTCGCCGGATTTCGTGTTGGTGAAGAAGCGAAGCGACATCTTTTGAAGGTGATGATAGAGTGAGACGCGCAGGTCGTAGATCACGCCTTCGCCCACAGCAACGTTGAGTTTTCGCTGAATGATTCGGATGCCGCCGCTGGCCAGCGGGATCACAAGCAGGCCGAGAACCAAGAGGTTGAGCTTGCCTATGTCTTTTTCCGGCAGGGCCGAATCTATGATTTCGCGAAAGATGAGCGGGCTAAGCAAGCCGAGCCCGGTTGTCAACAAGATCGTAGCGAGCATCCCGGCTATTTGCAGGCGATAAGGTCTGGCATAGGCAAGCACTCGCTGCAGCAATCGCCGGGTGACATTCGGCTTCACCGTTGAATCGGCGCCATGCCAGTAGCGAAACCATCCACCGCCTTTCATCATCATAGATTCAGTCGCCTCCTGCTAGGACTATAACATAGCGGCATTGCAACAGGTAAAGCACCTCCCCAAAAGGCTAGGCACCTGGCATGTCAAAGCGCGGGCGGCTCTTGCTCAGAGAGGTCGAAGCCTGGATTGAGATGGAGAATCGCGCTGGCATCGGGAGGCTAATGACTGCGCTGAGCTAGCGATCCAGCGCCAAGCCGCGGATGATGGCGCGAGCATCGGACAAGCTTGGCGCGAACAATACTTCTCGCCCGTTCACGTCGTTATTCATAGTCTTTTGCAGGGTCTGGTAGATGGTGCGAAGCGCGCCGTTCGCGCCGACAACAACGCGGGCGCCTTCGTTCGGCCGCGCCTCGCCGCTTGCCAAGAGGTTCTTCGCCCCAGTCAGTATGTCGCGGGGGATAGACGCGCCTTCGAGGTCAATGATGAGATCAACAAAGTGGTGAACACTGCCGATCAGGCTGTCGGCTTTCTGCACTGCTTCTTCGAGTTCATCCCAAGTCCATTCTGACTCGAACTCCAGCAGGATGAAAGTCTTTTTTTTGTTGTCCCAGCGGGTGACGATTGCCATGTCCCTTATCCTGTACAACGACCGCGTTCACACATTGCCATACGGAGTATTATGCCAGCAGTTGTATACGATGCCAATCTGCAACCGTGGCGCCGGCCTATCTGTCAACCGCCAATTACTGCTTAAGCAGAACTTCAATTGTCGGCGATCAGGAAAGCAATTGGGGTGCCAATCGGGATGTCGTCAACGCGTATTTCGACACTCCAGGAACCGGGAGTGAAAGCGGTATCCGTCTGGTCGATGAAAAACCAGATGCAGTTGCCATTGATGTCATTTTCCGCTTGAAAGCTGAAATACGCGACTTCAGTGCCACGGCGATACCAGCGCGATGAGATAGTGGCGCCGGCCGCAACATTGAATGCTTCCGCTACGACATAAACTTCCGCTGACTGAGGCGTGAATACGGGATTCGAGTCGACTGCGCAGTCGTAGTCGTCGACGCCAGACGCCATCACTATGTTTTCAAGGCG
Source organism: Chloroflexota bacterium (assembly GCA_026706395.1). The sequence goes on along the minus strand of JAPOYU010000006.1, from coordinate 576 downwards.
AGGTTGGTCGTTGTCTAAGACCGGCTGCGGATTCGTTGCCTGCGCCGTGGCAGCAGCGACCGGAAGGTCTGTCGGGGGAGGTATCGACGTTATCAAGCCCACAGCCTGTGCACGAGTGTCGGCTGGTGACGGCTGCGAAACGACCGTTGGGAAGCTCTCGATGAGGCTGACGCTGGTCTCGACAAAGTTTGTGTCGGTGCCGAGGCTGATCAGACTGAATCGCAGTAATCCAGCGGCATCTTCCGCTTGCGCGACGCGAGTGCCGGCGTATTCAAGCGTGGTCTTCATACGCGCGCGGACAACGGTAGCGGTTGCGCGCAGACTTTCGATGTTTGCCCGGGCATGGCTGTAGACGGCAGTAGCAGTCATCTGCGGCGCCGTGGAAGCGCAACTGGCGAGTAGCGACGACAAGAAGATGATACGGATCGTACAGATTACGATAGACAGCCTTAGAGTCATAGTGTGGGAGATTATAGCCAAAGAACGCAAAACCGCCTCGCGGAACACAAGGCGGCACGGATGAGTGGAAGCGCCGGGGACCTGCCCCCCGGGTCCGCTGGTTTCGAATCTCGCACA
>JAPOYU010000037.1 GCA_026706395.1 Chloroflexota bacterium | reverse complement strand
AGCGCTTGGCCAGCTTCCTTATGCTCTCTTGACTATTTTGTATTGCTCGGCGGGTCGCCTCTGTCGTTCTGGCCCGAGGGTGGAGAACCTGTCCCATAATGCTTCCTTTTCGCATTTCGATATGACACCATGATAACCTGATACTATACAATTAGTAACCCCAATCTTCCTTCAACTCATTCCATTCTTCAGCCAGGTCATTGAGGACTTCGCCTTTGTCAGCATCGCCGAGAATGGCGGCCTGCAGCGGACCCCAACTGCCGATCTCCCAATCGGAGAAGAAGGGCACGAAACGGTACGGGCGCGAGATGGCGTATTCCGACTGTTCGCTGAGCAGGTCGGGATCAATCCAGCCGGAGATCGAGTTGCGCACTTCTTCATCTTCGTGGAGCGGCGCCGGCGAGAAACCCAGGCCGAATTCCAGCGCCCAGCGTTTGGGCACATAATAGACGCCGGTGGCATCCTTGCCGCCGAGGAATTGAACCAGTTGCCAGGCGGCGTCCTTGTCCTCGGCATTGTTGGTGATGGCATAGAGGCGGACGTAACCCCAGGTGCCGCTCCGGACCTCATCGGTGCCCGGAATCAGCCCGTTCTTGATGCTGCCAGCGGCATTCGATTGGTCCGGATCGTTCATCGCCTTCAGCGTGTAGTCGGTGGTGGTCATAAAGCTGGTGGTGCCAGCCGCCATCAGCAGGGTGCCGTCATCATCGGTCAGCGAAGCCGGGTCGATGAGGCCGGCGTCCAGCCCAGCGGTCAGCCAATCCAGCGCCTGCCAGGCCGCGCTGCCCTCAAGATGGAAGAGCGGGTTGAAATCGTCATCAAAGAGCTTGCCGCCGCGCGAGGCGGTGAGCGTCTCCCATTCGCGCAACAGGTAGTTCTCGCCGCTGCGCAACTGCATAAGGATGGGATATTCGACCACGCCAGCGTCTTTGATCATCTGGGCTTGTTCCAGCATTTCGCTCCAGGTTTCCGGTGGCGCTTCGATGCCGGCCGCTTCAAGGTGCGCCGCGTTGTAGGCCATCGTCTGGACGCCAGAATAGTAGGGCAAGCCGTAGACTTCGCCATCATAGGACATCTGCTCGATGATGCCCGCGGGCAGATCGGCCAACAATTCATCGGCGCCGGGCAGGCCGCTTATCGGCAGGATCCAGCCGGCGGAAGCCCATTCCGCCAGGTAGCTGTCGCGAACGTAGGCGACATCGAATTCGGTGCCGGCGACGAAGCTGGCGACCATCTTGTCGTGATACTCATTGCTGGGGAAGGGCAGGAAGACGGCGTCATGGCCGCTCTGATCGGTGAAACGCCCCAGGTTTTCAGTGACGACATCGACTTTATAGGGCCAGCCGGTCAGCTTGAGTCCATCGTCCTGCGCGAAAGCGCCGCCGACCAGCAAGATCATGATGGAGAGCAAAAGGAAAAGGTTCTTGGAACGGTACATTTCTTCACCTCGTTTCGTACAAGAGAGCTTGCGGAAATGTGACAGGTTCATTTTCTTATCAGCGCCTCCATTTCCAGTCTAAGCGAGATTTTGGTGGAATGATATTGGCGGCGGGTGAGCGCGCGGCCGAACCGCGAACGCTTGTTGTAAGGCAGCAGCGTAGTCTGTTATAGTCTTTTCCACCTGCTTAAACGGTAGCGGGGCAAGACTGGCATCCGACTGCCATTTTTCTGCCATATTCGGCAGGGAAGCGATGACGACATCTAGCGCCGACTTTGAAGAGCATATCCGCGATTTGTTGAGCAACCTCTACGATTATCTGAAACTTGCCGATAATCCGGTCGCGGATGCGCTGGCGAAAGAGGCCAGCGGCAATGAACGCATGCGCGCCATCCAGCGGACGGTGCTGGACGCGATCGAAGACATGAGGCGGCGAGACCAGCGGAATCCGACTGCGCGTGGCAATCGCCTCTATAACATTCTGCAACTACGCTATGTGGAAGAGCAAAGCACGAACGAAGCGCTCCATCAGTTGGCGCTCAGCGAACGACAATATTACCGCGAGCATCAACGGGCGATTCAGACCATCAGCCGGATTATTTGGGATGAGTATTTTGCCGACGCCGCGCCGGAATCGAGCGCGCCGGCGCACTCGCTGGCTGATGAGCTGGATTATCTTGAGGACGACGACAGACACCAGGTTTTGCATCCGCGACAGGAGCTGTTGGCGGCGGTGCTGGCGACGCAGCTTATCGCGGAGCAGCGCGGCATAACGGTTGCAGTTGGGGAAACGCCGGCGCCGGTCACCGTAAACGCGTCCCAGCCGGTCTTCCGGCAGCTGTTAATCTATCTGCTAAACGAAGTGATCGGGGCGAGCAGCCTGGGCGCGCGGATCAATCTCGCTTTTGAGCTGGCCGCGGACCAGCCTGTCATGACGTTATCGAGTGAGGCGCTGCATGTGGATTGTTCGGGACTCTGTGCCCGGCTGAGACAAGACGGCACGGCAAGCGAGTTGATGAGGCACTTGAAGGCGGAATTGAGATGGAAGGATGAGCCGGCTCAAATCATGGTGGCTTTCAAGCGATAAGTCCATAATATCCTGATAGTTGATGATAACCCGGATACCATCAGCTTGTTCAAGCGCTATTTGGTCAATCAGCCCTACCGTCTGCTATCTGCGGCGGGCGAGCGCGAGGCTTGGGCGATCGCGCAGGGCCGGCCGCTGATGTGCATCATCCTCGATGTGATGCTGCCGGGCAAAGACGGCTGGCAGATCTTGCAGAGTTACAAGAGTCATCCGGTGACGGCGAACATTCCAGTCTTGATCTGCTCTGTACTGGAGATGGAGGACCTGGCAAATTCCTTGGGCGCGGATGGATATCTCAAGAAGCCGCCGGCTCGCGCCGAGCTCCTGTCGATTCTGAGCCAATGGGCGGATTGAGTTAATATCATTTGTTCTGGTTGGGATTTAGCTGCGGGAGACTCACCGGGTCGCGTGGACACTGACCGTCAGTCGCTCCTACAAATTGTTGTTGTGGAGCGTCTATTATTGGTGTGCTATTAGCCGCAACCTGCGAAGAGCACCGTTTGGGCGCGTTCGTTGAATCGCGCATTGGCTGGATTACTGGGGCTTATCAAACATGGAAGTACGCTTACCGGGGAATGAAGCAGGTATGACTGGAGACAAGGTTAAAATCGGGATCGTCGGCATCGGCAACATGGGGG
>JAPOYU010000069.1 GCA_026706395.1 Chloroflexota bacterium | reverse complement strand
CGGCGAAGGCGGAAATCCGAGGACGGAATCCGCTGAGAGCCGAGATTGAGCGCATAAGACAGTGAAGTCCATAGGGAAAGTGTATCATCGTTTTGCGCAGGAGGGAAGAACAAATGTTCATGACTTTTATACTGGTTTTTAGCTCGCGCCAGCCTCCTTCTCCTCATCTCCAGTGGCGCGTAGGTCGCGTAGACACCCATTAGGCCGGCAGTCGCGTGGCGATCTGAACTGGGTGAATGCACATGAGTGTTGCGAGGGAGCCTTGGCTCGCCCATGCGAATTATGTTTTTGGAGGCGGAGGGCGAAGGCGGAGGTAGGCCGAAATCACCCCTAACATCCGCTACAGCCCCAAGCGCTTTGCTTCCCCCCACCAACGCTCAAGTTCGTCCAGCGTGAAGTCGCTTAGGGGTTTCCCAGCTTGTACGGCTCGAGTCTCCACATGGCGGAAGCGGCGGTAAAACTTCGCGTTTATTTCGCGCAGCAAGCTCTCCGGGTCGTCGACGCCCAACCAACGTAGCCAATTGACCAGGACGAAAATCAGATCGCCAATCTCGTTTGCCCGCTGCGCCCGACTCTTCGCCGAAAACACCTCCGCCAGCTCTTCTTTGAATTTCTCTTCGACGCCGGCAACGTCCGCCCAATCGAAGCCCACTTTGGCCGCTCGCGCCGAGTAGCGCTGGGCTACAAAGAGCGCCGGCGCTCCGTTAGGGATTCCATCAAGAATCGACGCGGACTTTTCGTCTGTATCTGCCCTCTCCGCCGCCTTGGCCTCTTGCCAAATCTGCGACAATTGCCCGAAGTCGCCGGTCTTAGGCGCATCGCCCCAGACGTGCGGATGACGGTGAATCATCTTCTCATTGAGATGACGGAGCACATCCGCCATATTGAAGTCGCCTTCGTCGATCGCGATCTGGGTGTGTAAGAGTATCTGCAAGAGCAAATCCCCCAACTCCTTGCACAGAGCGTCTGGATCGCCAGCGTCAAGCGACTCAAGGACTTCGTAGGCTTCTTCGATCAGAAAGGGCCTCAGCGACTTGTGCGTCTGCTCGCGATCCCAAGGACAGCCTTCCGGGGAGCGCAAGTGAGCGATGATATTCTGCAGCGCCTCAAAGCCGCATAACTCGCCTAGCGGCGGCAGGTATAGCGCCGTCTTGATATCGATTCGACGGGAATGGTCGATTTCAAAGAGCGGAAGGGTTTCAACATGCTCGTCATCATTTCCGGCCGAATGGACGAGTTTTACCGAGAACTCGTCCGGATACTGGTTCATCAGCGTCAGCTTTAGGTCGGAGGCGACATCGCGACTGTAGACCTGGCCCACAAGCGCCGGCAATGAAGGGTTTATGGGCGGATGATACTGGGCGGCAACACTTAGGGCATCGACAATCTGCAGACCGTTTAGGGCGTCAATACCCAACAAGGACAGGCAAGGTTCAATGAAGCTCAGACCGGGAATGATGTCGACATCAATGGAGGCCGCGCGGGCGGCTTCTATGATCTTGGCGACGCTCGCTTCGCCAACATGCGGATCGCCCGGCACGGCATACAGGACCTCAGCATCGCGCTGAGCCAGATCCAGCACGCGGGCGGCAATTTCAGAGTAGACTTGGTCGAATTGCTCGTGCGCTTCATAGACGTCATCAAAACTGACGCAGCGCAGGCCAGCGGGCAACTCCGCCACACATGGGTGGCGTGATGTACGCAGATACAAAGTATTGGCTTGCTGTAGTTTGGTCCAGGCGCCGAGCGTCAGGTGCTTTATCGATCCAGGTCCCAGACCAATTATCGTAATCATCTCGTCCGTACTCTACCCGGCGCCAAGGGAAAAGAACTCGCGCAGCTTTAGTTCCGCGAAGGCGGCAGCCCATTCGACAAGGCATCACCACGCTGCCAGTTTCCACCGCGCCAGTTTTGGATGAACGCATCCAATCATGCGGCTCGGCGCGGGATTGGTCAAGCGAGAAACCACCTCATACGTTTTGCGGAAGAAAGAAAAGCGGCCAGACCCGCGAGGGGGGGCTGACCATCTTCAATATATACCGCAACTCACGGGCTACCGTTTGGTGTATGTCGGCGCCTTGCGCGCTCGTTTCAGCCCCGGTTTCTTGCGTTCCTTTACGCGCGCGTCCCGCGAGAGGAAACCTTCTCCCTTGAGCGTACTGCGCAGATCGGGATCGATCTTTTCCAGAGCACGGGCGATACCCAGCAATATGGCGTCACGCTGGCCCGTGACACCGCCGCCGTTGACATGCACTGAGATATCGTAGCTGCGTTCCTGCCCGATATGCGTCAAGGGCGCAAGGCAGGTCTGCATATCGCCTAAACGCGGCAGGTATTGCTCACCTTCTTTCCCATTGATGATGAATCTGCCAGTGCCGCCTGGGAACAACCTGACACGCGCCGATGCGGACTTGCGGCGACCAATCCCCTCATAATACTGTGCTGACATTCATTCGCTCCTCGACCTGTCCTGGTCCCGATAGAATCGGAATCAATCTATATTCGTTACAATACAAGAACTTCCGGCTGCTGCGCCTGATGCGGGTGTTCATCGCCGGCATAGATCTTCAGTTTTTTGAATATCCGCCTGCCTAGAGGTCCCTTTGGCAGCATCCCTTTTATGGCGACCTTCAATGCCCGATTGGGAAATCTCGACATCATTTCGCGCAGGGTCATACTCTTCAAGCCGCCGGGATAGCCGCTGTGCCGATAATACAGCTTCTGATCGAGACGTTTGCCCGTTACGCGAATCTTGTCGGCATTAACGATGATCACATAGTCGCCGGTATCGAGATGTGGCGTGAAGTAGGGCTTGTGCGTTCCACGAAGTATCGGCGCCACTTTCGAGGCGACGCGGCCCAAGGTCATGCCTTTGGCGTCAACCAGCCACCAGCGCCGTTCGATGACCGCCGGCGTCGTGGCGTAGGTCCTTTGAACAATCTGTCTCATACCTTTTCCTCCAGCGGCGCCTCGTCCATCATGGCACCGGTCGCCGCCTGCTGCGGATACTTTACCGCTTCCAAAACCAATCCGTTTGGCGGCGCCAAAACCTTGGCGCGTTCCAAATCTCGACTCAAAAGAATCTCTTCGAAATCCCCGACCGTGAGTTTGCCTTTGCCCACCTGCACCATCGTACCGACCAGGCGTCTCACCATGTGATACAAGAAGGCTGTGCCCCGAATTCGGTACATGTATGACGTGCCGTATTCACTTTCCTGTGACTCCCAGCGCGAGGCGAGAATTTGGCGAACGGTATTGTTGCTGCCTTGCTGTGGCGCCGTCCCGAATGCGGCGAAATCGTGTTCACCTGTACAAATCGCCGCTGCTTCCCGCATGCTCATGATATCCAAGGGCGCACCATACAATTGCCAGACATGCCGGTTGAGGAGAGGCTGGCGAACATCAACTCTCGCAATCCTGTAAGCATATTGCCGCCATAGCGCATCATAGCGCGGATGGAACCCCTTCTGCCGCCAAACACGCTGCAGGGCGATATCCAGTGGAAGCTGTGAATTAATCGCGTTCTGCAGTTCCCGATCCTCATGATTCCATTCAACATCGAAAGCGATTGCCTGACCTGTAGCATGAACTCCCGCATCTGTCCTTCCCGCAGCGACTATCCCAGCCGATCCTCCCGAGATCGCGGCGATGGCATCTTCAACCGCTGCTTGAATGGTGGGCGTCGGCCCTAGCTGACGCTGGAAACCTTGATAGGCTGTCCCGTCATAGGCCAGGATCGCGCCAAATCGGGTCATCGGCTGAATACCTGTCAATCATCCAACTCATAGTCAACTAGCTCGATCAGCGCCATCTCGGCATTGTCACCTTTGCGCGGGCCAAGTTTCATAATGCGCGTATATCCACCGGGACGGTCGGCATAGAGCGGCGCCAACTCGTCAAAGACCTTGCCCACCAGAACCCGGTCGTTGTTCAAACGACGGGCAACTTGACGCCGGGCATGCACCGCCACCATCTGATCATCGCGCTCTTCCGCTTTCGCGAGACCTCGTTTGGCAATCGTGATCAGGCGCTCCGTGTGACCTTGCACAAACTTGGCTTTGTGGAAAGTTGTGCGGATACGTCCGTGCGTCAGCAACTGCGTCGCCAGATTCATGCGCAGCGCTTTGCGGTGGCTGCCGCTGCGGTTGAGCTTCTTGCCGTGATGCCGATGTCGCATTATTGCGCCTCGCTTACCTGCTATTCATCGTTTTCGTGCGGCCAGTAGTTCTTTTCCCGCAGCTTCTGTTCCAGTTCGTCCAGCGATTTCTCGCCGAAGTTGCGGATCGCCAGCATGGCGTCGGGTCCGCGATTGAGCATATCGAGGACGTCTCCGACCGATGTAATGCCTGTGCGCTTCAAGGAATTGAACACGCGAACGCTCAGATCCAACTCTTCGATCGGTTTATCGTAGAGAGGCGGATATGTCGGTTCGTCTTCAATCTGCGGCGGCAGCTCGATAGATTGGAACCAGTCTTCGTCGACGCCGGCAATGACCTTGAGATGATGCATCATGATCTGCGCGGACTGCGCGACGGCTTCTTCCGGCCTGATCGTTCCATCGGTCCACAATTCGAGCACGAGCTTGTCGTAGTTGGTGCGCTGCCCGACGCGGGCGCGCTCGACTTCGAAATTGACTCGCTTGATGGGGCTGAAGACCGCATCAACCGGCAACTCGCCAATCGGCAGGCGCCCACGTTCTTCTGCCGGGCTGAAGCCACGGCCGGAGCGAACTTCGAATTCCATTTCGATATTTATATTCTGGTCGTCCACGGTGAAGAGATAAAGGCTTGGATTCTCAATCTGCACTTCCGGCGGCGCCCAGACGTCGGCGGCAGTGACGATACCTTCGCCCCCTCGATGCTCCAGCCGCAAGCGCGCACTCTCAACACCCAGCAATATCAGTCGCAGTTGCTTGATCTGCAAGATAAGCTGGGTCATATCCTCGCGGACGTAAGGAATCTCCGAGAATTCGTGGTGAACATCCGATACGCGGATGCTCGTCACGGCCGCACCCGGTAACGAGGACAGCAGGATACGACGCAGTGCATTGCCAAGCGTCAAGCCGTAGCCGCTCTCCAAAGGGCTGATGACAAAGCGACCGTAGTCTTTGGTGATATTTTGGCTCTCCACTTGATGTGGCAGAACCATGTTAGCTGTTACTGAATTCGCGTCAACCGATGCAGGTTCTGCTGAGAATACCATGGTCGAGGGTTACCTTTCGTTTATACGCGTCGACGCTTCGGCGGGCGGACACCATTGTGCGGCACCGGCGTGACATCCGTGATTGAACGCACCTTCAAGCCACTCTGCTGGATCGAGCGTATCGCCGCTTCCCGCCCTGGGCCGGGGCCTTTCACAAAAATATCCACTTCTTTCATGCCGTGCTGCTGCGAATTGGCGGCCGCCGTCTCCGCCGCCATCCGCGCTGCGTACGGCGTATTCTTGCGGCTACCGGTAAAGCCGGATGTGCCCGCGCTGGCCCAAGTGATGACGTTTCCCGACTGGTCGGTCATGGAGACGATCGTATTGTTGAAGGTGGCATAAATATGCGCCTGACCATAAGGTATATTCTTGAAAGCTCGCCTGGCGGTACCACGACCGCTTCTTCTTGCTCTTGCCATTCAGTAACTCCAACTGGACTAAGGTATGCGCTTTTCTCAAATCTCCGCGTTGCGCTCGGCGTCAATCTACTTGACCCGTTCGCTTGCGGCTTTCGCTCTTGTCTTTGCCTTTGGGGCCACAGACAGATTTCCCTACTTCTTGGTCGCGCCACGCCGACGGCCACGCCCGGCAACGGTCTGCTTCTTGCCGCGGCGGGTCCGTCCATTGGTCTTCGTTCGCTGCCCGCGAACCGGTAGACGCCGCCGGTGGCGCAAGCCACGATAGGAGTTAATCTCCATCAAGCGCTTGACATTTAGTTGCGTCTGACGGCGCAGATCACCTTCTATCGTCAAGCCGCCGATCAACTCGCGCAGGCGCTGTACTTCGCTCTCGCTGAGGTCACGAACGCGCGTGCTGTGGTCTATGCCAGCCGAATTCAAGAGCTTCTGGCTTGTGGACTTGCCGATGCCATATATGTATGTCAGGCCGATGACAACGCGCTTGTCCCTCGGAAGATCAACACCTTCGATACGAGCCATCAATCACACTCCTTATGTCGTAGCGGCTGTACTAGCCCTGCCGCTGTTTATGTTTTGGGTTGTCACAGATGATCATGACACGCCTTTTGCGCCTGATGACACGGCACTTCGGGCAGCGGCGCTTTACACTGGCTCCAACTTTCATCAACTTTGCCTCATGTACGCTATACTGAATTCTCACGAAACAGCATACTACCTCCCGAGCATCTGCTCGCAGATGTGCTTCTGAATCGCTTGAAAGCTTCTCTTATGTTGTGCAGATGCCCCAAAGCAGCTTGGGTGCGACTGGCAACGACCGAGCATTGTATCATAGATTTTCGCCCCGTCAAAGGACATTTCCGCTTCGCGCTCAATGATCTTCTCCGATGTAGAATTCAAGCGGCTGCAGATCAAGCAAACAGTCATGCAATGGCTCAGTCGATGGGTCTGACAGGAATGCGAGCGTAATGTGCTGGGCGCAATCGCTGTCCAACAAAACGCCGTGACCCAGCTGAGGATCAACGTAGCGCCAGCCAGGCGTAGACTGTAATGCGGAGCCGTAAAGGCCTGCGACGGGATCATAACGCCCGTGAAGCGAAAGCGTCGGAACGCTGATGCTCGCGGGCAGCGACCGTTCCTTTGAAGCGAATCCTCCATTCCACATGACACAGTCTTCAAGCAATTCAAGCGCCGAACGTGCCAATGGGACATAGGTCGAGGGCATTGATTCAGCTGTGGAAAGGATTCTCTCCACAGCGGCGGCCGCCGCTACTTCAGCGCAGACAAGGCTCATATAAAGGCCCTCGCTGTGGTCATCGACAGCAAGGGAATCATCTTCAATACGCAATGCTCCCATACGCGCCAAGGCCTCCCGATCGCCTTCAGCGACGGCGCTGACAAAGGCAGGAATGAAGGGCAAGCGCGTTGATTCCGCCAGCATGGCCCGCAGTAAGCGCAGTAAGTCCCCTCCATCCAGTTGCAGTTCAGCGGCGGGCGGGAACCAGTCCAGTACAACCGGCGCTCGGTTCATATCGGCAACCACCTGCTCGAAAAGCGCTTGCAGGCGAGGATAGGCGTGGGCGCAGGCCGGATCCGAGCTGCAGTCGGCGAAAACTCGCTGCAGGGCTCGCTCGGCATTCGCCAACGCCAACTCAATCACGCTTTCATCGGACGGATAGGAGGCGCTATCAAGCACCAGTGCGTTGACGCGCTCAGGCAAGCGCTCCGTCACTCGCAAGGCCAATCGCGCCCCGAAAGAGAATCCGTAGATGTTTAGCGACTGAAGGTCCACTGCCATAATCAAGTCGACAATATCGCTCGTGATGGAATCTAAGTCGTATGCGACCAAACTGATGCCATCGGCGAGCAATCGATCACGGCAAACGACCAAGCGATCTGTGACAGGCATGTCAAATTCCGGACAATTCAGCGTTGGAACCGAGCGACCGCTCCCGCGTTGGTCGACAAATATGATGTCCTGCGACTGATGCAATCCCGCCTCTAGCCAGTCAGCGATTTCGCTGGAGGCGGCGTCACCAGGGCCGCCAGCGAGATAAAGGAGCGGCGGCAGCGCGCCATCCACTTCCGCAGCGACAACAGCGACAAATACGTCAATCCACCTGCCCGACGGCTCTGAACGGTCCTCCGGGACTTGCAGGCGGCCGCAAGATATCCGCGCTGCGCGAGGCACAGAAAGGGAGACCGGACAGTCGATCAATTCGATTGTTGGTGAATCAGGTTGCGCGCGCGCGCTATCGGAAGTCAGCAAAGTGCAGACGGCGACGATCAGGACACCGATCAATGTCTCGCACTTGACCATGTTGGCATGCTTTACAACCAAGATTGCCCGTCGCTCAAGTTTCACCCACGCTGACCATTGAGTAGCTTCATATGCAAGGCGACCGGGCTTCGTACCCTCACCGGCCTAGGGCAGAGTCAAGATCAGCGGACCATCTTCGGCGATGGCGATCGTATGCTCGAAATGGGCGGTCAGCGAGCCATCTTTCGTCGCTACCGTCCAGCCATCGTCCAGTTCCACCAACTCCGAGCGTCCGGCGATCAACATGGGTTCGATGGCATAGGTCATCCCGACCTGCAGGTCACAATCCTGCCACTGGACCTGACTCCTCTTGCTGTGCCACCAATTGGGCACTTGTGGCTCTTCGTGCATGGCGCGCCCAACTCCATGCCCCGTGTATTCGCGGGCTACACTGTAGCCCGATCGAGTCGCCGTCTTCGCCGTGGCTTTGGCCACATCGCTTATTTTGTTTCCGACGATCGACGCCTTTATCGCCGCGTCCAGCGCCGCCACGGTCGCGTCCACGAGCCGGCGCGCCGAGCGCGAGACTTCGCCGACCGGGTGCGTAAAAGCGGCATCGCCCACCAAACCCCGGTAGAAACAAGCGACGTCCAACCCGATGATATCGCCCTCTTCTAACATGCGGCTTTCCGAAGGAATGCCATGTACAAGCTCATGATTGATTGATGCAGTGATTGTTGCGGGAAACGGGGGATGATTGCCGGGCGCATAGCCGAGAAAGCAAGGCTCGGCGCCATGATCCCGCAGCACGGTCAATGCGATGGTATCGAGCGCTTTGGTAGAGATACCGGGCCTGATCGCGCTGCGCATCTCTTCGTGGGCGATCGCCACAATCCGCCCAGCCTCGCGCATGAGCTGCAACTCCTCAGCCGATTTCAAAACCGGTGCCATCGTTCGTTCTCGGCGCCCCACCGAGGTCTAAAGGCGATGCAAAGCATTCCTGATATCGGACCAAACTGCCTCGATGCTCTGGTCGGCGTTAATCCGTTGGACGAGCCCTCGTTCTTCATAATAGCTGATAAGAGGCTGCGTCGTTTCAATATACGTGTCAATCCGTTTGATGATTGCATCGGCGCTGGCATCGTCCGGACGACGCTTTAAGGACTCGCCGCTGCCTGCCATGGTCGCCTCAAGCTGTGGTGGGAAACTCCCAGAGGGATCTTGCGCCCAGTCGAATTTTACGCCCGCGGCATTGTAGTAATAGTTGTAGCTGCTGCCATCGGCCGCGGATACACGTCCAAACGCACGCTTGAAGGCGGTAAATAGATCTAGCTCAAGCAGAAGCACAGCGCCGACGTTCGAGTTCTTTTCCGCCAAGTGTGATTCGAGGAAGGCGGCCTGCGCTTGACTGCGGGGATAGCCATCCAGGATCACGCCGCGCTGCGCGTCCCCTTGTGACAGGCGATCGGCAACTATGGCGTTGGTTGTATCGTCATCAACTAGTTGGCCCGAAGCCATGATCCGCTGCACTTTGAGCGCCAATTCGTCCGTACGCGTCCGCATCTCACGAAACAAGTCACCGGTAGAAACTTGAGGAATGCCGAAATGATCTTCAACCCTTTTCGCCTGCAATCCCTTGCCGGCTCCTTGAATTCCCATCAAGATCACGTACAGACTCATGTGGATAACTCCAGAACCCCTTGCGTGTCTTTGACTCTTTTCAAGTAGGCGGACGCGCCCGGTTGACAAAATTAGAGCCGAGCAATGACGACACTCGGCTCCGACAATATCCGACAGCAGCGCAATTTAGCGCATAAAACCTTCGTAGTTTCGCATTACCAGCTGGGCCTCCAGTTGCCGCATGGTATCGATGACGACGCCGACGACGATGATCAGACCAGAACCGGAAATCACGAGACCGGCATTGATAACAGCGCCGGAAGTAGAGGCTTCAAGCGGAAAGATGATTCGATTCACCAGATCCACCATGCCGGGAATAATCGCGATGACGCCCAGGAAGAATGCGCCGACGAAGGTGATGCGGCGCGTCGTTGTCTTGATGTAATCTTCCGTCCGCTTGCCCGGACGAATACCGGGAATGAAGCCGCCATTTCTCTGCAAAGATTCCGCCAGATTCTGGTTGCCAACCATCACTTCAGCGTAGAAGAAGGTAAAGCCGACTGTCATGAGGAAGAAGGTGCCCCAGTATAGCAGGCCCTGCTGGTTGCCGAAGGTCGTCTGAATCGTATTGCCAACCGCGCCGGGCGGGAACAAGCTGGCGATGATCGCCGGGAAAGTAATGATCGATTGAGCGAAAATCAGCGGGATCATACCAACGGGGTTTACGCGCAGCGGGATGAAGCTGTCTTGCTGCGCGAATTGCCGATTGCCGCGCACGCGGCGCCCATATTGCACCGGAATGCGCCGAACACCCTCTTGGATCACTACCACTGCCAACACGCTGAGTACCGTGATGACAATAAACAGCACAAGATTGTAAACGCTGCGATCGGGCTGCTGCGTCAACAGGCGGATGAGATTCTGCGGCGCCTGCGCGACGATGCCGGCGAAAATAATGATCGAAATACCGTTGCCGATGCCCTGCTCGGTGATCAGCTCGCCCAACCAAATGGCGAACATTGTGCCCGCCGTCATAGTAGTCAGCACAGACACCGTCAGAAGCAGATTACTACCAATGCCGAAGCCGAAGCCCGGAATAATCTCAGCGCCGGTTCCGGTCGCCAGATTGAATATGCTAATCTGACCCAGCGCTTGCAAGACGGCCATCGGGATCGCGACGTAGTAGGTGTAACGCTGAATCTTCTCTTGGCCGCCCGGCTCACGTTGGATGCGTTCCAGCGCCGGTACAATCGGCACGAGCAGTTGGAAAATGATCGAGGCGGTGATGTAGGGATAGACGCCGTTGGCAATGACGCTGAAATTGGCAACCGCGCCCCCGGACAGCAGATTCATAACCTGAATGAGATTGCCGGCGCTACTGCCGCTCTCAAACACTTGCCGCAGCACATTCCGGTCTACGCCAACAACCGGTACGTGCGCTGCGAATTGGTACACGATCAGAATGAAAACAGTGAACAGCAACTTGTTCCGGACATCCGGCAAGCGCCAGGCATTACGCAATGCTTGAATCATAAGACCGATTTCCTATCCAAGATGATGTCCTTATGCTGGCTCAAGGATACCGCGACTGCGACTATGGTTCTGTTTCCGCAGTGCCCCTATGGGCTATACGCTAGACCCACCTGAGCAGTTGCGGCAGCGGCTTTTGGTCCGCCTTTTGGCATCAATGCGCATCGCCATACAAGCGTTCCAAATCAACTTTCCGCAGACGTTTGACTGTCGCGCGCGCGCCGGTTACTTTCAAAGCATGGCTGTTCACACTGCCGCCGGCCTTCTCGATCTTAGCCGCTGCGCTCTTGGTGAACTTATTGGCGTGGACTTCTAGCTTTTTGCTTAGTTCGCCGCGGCCCAGCACTTTTATCGGTTCGCCGGCATCGCGGACCAACCCTACATCTTTCAGCGTCGCGCCATTGACAACGGCGTCGTCATCAAACCGCGCCTCCAACATATCGACATTTACTTCCTGATATGTAATGCCGAAGATATTGGTAAAGCCGCGTTTGAATGGCAGTCGGCGGACCAAGGGCAACTGACCGCCTTCGAAATAGGGGCCTTTACCGCCGCCACTGCGCGCGCCCTGCCCTTTGTGCCCGCGCCCGGCAGTCTTGCCTTTGCCAGCGGCGATTCCACGCCCGACGCGTTTTCGCTTACGCTTTGAACCTTCGTCCGGCTTCAAGTCATGTAGCTTCATTTTCGTCGACCTCTTCGACCGTCACCAGATGGCGCACTTTGTTTATCATGCCACGTATCTGCGGCGCGTCACCGATCAGCACCGTCTGGCTCATGCGGCGCAATCCCAATGATTTGACGGTTTCCTTTTGACGGCTGTTGTAACCGATGGGACTCTTGACCAAGGTGATCTTGAGAAGCTTGCCGTTTTGCTCAGGCATGCTCGCCTCCCCGCTCCCTGCGCCGCTCCCAGACGGGCGCGACTTCATCGACGCGTTTCCCGCGGATCTCCGCCACTTGCTCGCCACTGCGAAGTTGCTTGAGCGCATCCAAAGTAGCCATTGTTACATTGAGCAGATTCGCGCTGCCTTGGCTTTTCGTCAATATGTTACGCACGCCGACAACTTCGAGCACCGCGCGCACGCCGCCGCCTGCGATGACACCGGTACCGGGCGCAGCCGGCTTTAGCAGGACGCGCGCGCCACCGTGGCGCCCGATGACAGTATAGGGGATAGTTCTGCCGGAAAGCGATACCGGTTCGATATTGCGGCGGGCGCGTTCGGCCGCTTTTCGGATGCTATCGGGTACGGCCCGCGCCTTACCGATGCCGATGCCGACATTGCCCTTGTTGTCCCCAACTACAACAACTGTGCGGAAGGCGAAACGCCGGCCGCCTTTGATAACCTTCGCCACGCGCCGGATATCTACTACACGCTCGTCAAATTCATCGCGCTCTTCCTGGTTTCTGCGCGAATCCCGCCTTCTTCTTTCAGCCATTTATGCCCTCCACGCCTACAATTGCAGGCCCGCTTCACGCGCGCCCTGAGCAACCGCCGCCACTCGACCGGTGTATTTGAATCCACCTCGATCAAAGACGACCTGTTCAATGCCAGCCGTCTTGGCCCGGACGGCAAGGGTCTGCCCGACCGTCTTCGCCGCCTCGACTTTACTCATGTCCGTCAATGATGGCGCCAGTTCTTTGTCGATTGTCGAGCAAGAAACCAAGGTGCGCCCGGCAACGTCGTCAATGAGCTGCACAAAGGTATTGCTGTTGCTGCGGAAAACATTCATCCGCGGCCGCGCTGACGTACCTGAGATGCGCCTGCGCACGCGCAAGTGACGCCGTTTGCGAGCGGCGTACTTCTTTCGCCCGGTGATATCTGCCATTTCTCAATTCCTTCGTTTCATTCGTCTCGCTTCAGTGCGCGAGTGCCATTCGCTTCAGTAGATATGAAGGACAATCAGCAACCTATCTCTTGCCGGCCTTGCCGGCTTTGCGCCGGACGTATTCGCCCAGATAGCGAACACCCTTGCCCTTATAGGGCTCAGGCGGTCGCCAGCCGCGGATATCCGCCGCCACCTGACCAACTACCTGCTTGTCGATACCATCGACGTGAATGATCGTACCGCGAGAGTCTTGTGGCACATCAAAGGAAACATGCATCGGCGGCTCAACTATCACCTCGTGTGAATGCCCGAGGCGCAGTTGCAGGTTCTTCCCTTGCAGTGTCGCTTGATAACCAACACCCTGGATTTGCAGCGTCTTACGGAATCCTTCGGATACGCCTTGCACCATATTTGCCAGCAGCGAGCGCGTCAGTCCATGCAGCGCTCTGTGATGACGCAGGTCCGAGGGACGCTCAACGATAATTGAACCGTTGTCTTGGCGAATCGTCAAATCGGGACTGAAATCCTGCGACAGTTCGCCTTTGGGTCCCTTGACTTTCACCGTATTCCGGTCGATGGCGACGCTGACCTTTTCTGGCAGCCGGACCGGTTGCTTTCCTACGCGAGACATAATCGCACACCTTCCATTACCAGACGTAGCACAGCACTTCGCCGCCAACGCCATTACGACGGGCCTGCTGTGCCGTCATGACGCCCTTTGGCGTCGTCACGATCGCGATGCCCGTGCCACTCAGAACAATCGGCAATTCCTTACGCTTGCGGTAGACGCGGCGCCCGGGTTTGCTGATCCGCTGCAATTGCGTGATCACAGGTCGCCGATCCCGGCGCGACCCAAAATATTTCAACTGCACATTGATCAATGGCACCGGCTTCTCATCGCCAATGGAAAAGTCTTCAATATAACCCTCTTCCTTCAGGATGCGGGCGATCTCAATTTTGATCTTTGACACCGGCACGATGACTTCCGGCTTGCCGCGGGTCAAGGCATTGCGAATGCGCGTCAACATATCGGCAATTGGATCATTTGTCACGTTTGACACTAGTGCTGCCTCCTACCAACTCGCTTTCACAACGCCGGGAATCTCGCCATTCAACGCCATCTCGCGGAAACATATCCGGCACAAGCCGAAACGGCGAATATATCCGCGCGGACGACCACATACCTTACAGCGATGACGAACGCGCACCGCGTACTTGCGCCGCTGTTCTCGGAATTGCATACATTTTTTCGCCATGTAGTCCTCTCTAATTCCCTTGGAAAGGCATTCCGAGCAGTGTCAGCAATCGGCGGCCTTCCTCATCCGTTTTCGCTGTGGTCACGATGGTGATTTCCATCCCGCGGACCTTGTCGATCTTGTCAAAGTCGATTTCCGGGAAAACTAACTGCTCCCTCAAACCGACCGTGAAGTTTCCTCGACCGTCCAGCTTCGGTGGTACGCCGCGGAAGTCGCGGATACGCGGCAGCGCAATATTGACCAACCGGTCATAGAGCGCCCACATGCGCTCTTTGCGCAGAGTTACCTTGGTGCCGATCGCGCGGCCCTCGCGCAACTTGTATGTTGCTATGCTTTTCTTCGCGCGCGTCACCACCGGCTGCTGCCCGGTTATGACCTTCAAATCCTCGACGGCGCCATCGAGCGAGCGCGGCTCGTCCACCGCCTCACCAACACCGATATTCAAGGTGATCTTGCTGATCGTCGGCACCTGCATGGGATTTTTATAGCCAAACTCTTGTGTCAATGTCGGCACGACTTCTTCGAGATAGCGGGTGTACATTCGGTTTTCCATTGCGTTGACCTCGCTGCCCTACTCGATATCGCTGCCGCTTTTCTTGCTGTAGCGGACTTTGTAGCCATCTTCATTGATGCGGTAGCCCACCCGGGTGCGCTGATCCGTTTCCTTGCAGACCAGCATCACATTCGAGATGTGCAGCGGCGCTTCAAACTCGATAATCTGCGCCGGGATCTGCTGCCCGCCGGGCGCGGGGCGCGCCTTGCGATGCCGTTTCATGATATTCACCCCGCTGACGATCACCCGATCCTTCTTGACCAGGACGCGCACAACCTCGCCGCGCAAGCCCTTATCCTTGCCCGCGATGACCTCAACCAAGTCCCCCTGCTGTATTCGTTGCATATCATTTCCTTCGTTTACAAGGTCTCAGGCGCGAGCGAGACGATCTTCATGAATCCTTTGTCCCGCAGTTCGCGCGCTACCGGACCAAATACACGCGTGCCGCGTGGATTCTCAAGATCCTCAGCCAGGACCACTGCGGCGTTGTCGTCGAAACGGATAGTGGAGCCATCGGTGCGGCGGTATTCCTTGTGCGTGCGTACGATTACCGCGCGCACCAGCTCGCCCTTCTTCACGCCGCCCGTCGTCGATGCCGACTTCACGGCGCCGACCACGATATCCCCGACGTAGCCATATTTCACCTTTGATCCGCCGATTACGCGTATGACCAGAAGTTCTTGCGCGCCACTGTTATCGGCTACCTTCACACGCGATTCAGTTTGAATCATCGTTAACCAATCTCCAATCCAGCCTCTTCGATCAATTAGCTGGCCACAGTCTCCGGGGCTTCCAGCACTTCTTCCACCACCCAGCGCTTGCGCTTGCTGAGCGGACGGCTCTGCACGATGCGAACCAGAGCGCCGATACCGGCACCGGTTTCGTCGTGCGCCATCACCTTGCGCGTTGAAGACACGACTTTGTGATACACCGGGTGCATTTTGCGATTCTCAATCGCCACCACGACCGTCTTTTCCATTTTGTCACTGACAACGGTTCCGACCAGGCGTTTGCGATTATTCGGCATTCTGTCCCCCTTGAGCAATCATTTCGGCCGCCAGTTCGCGTTCACGCAGCGCGGTCTTCAAGCGCGCGATATCGCGCCGCGTTTTCCGAAACAGCGTCGTATCCTTGAGCTCGCCAGATTCTTTCTGCAAGCGGTAAGTGTACATCTCAACTTTGAGATCTTCGACCTTGTCCAGGATTTCATCATTGGACATGGCGCGGATTTCATCCATAAACATCAGCTGACCTCCCGACCCGAAATGGGATCGAAGCGCTTGACGAACTTGGTCTTGATCGGCAGCTTATGCGACGCCAGGCGCAATGCCTCGCGCGCGTCATCTTCCGGAACGCCGCTCATTTCAAAGAGAATACGGCCCGGCTTCACGACACAGACCCATTTTTCAACCGCGCCCTTGCCGCTGCCCATACGCGTTTCAGCCGCCTTTTGAGTCACCGGCTTGTCCGGGAATATGCGAATCCAGACTTTGCCGCGGCGGCGGATATAGCGCACCATCGCCCGCCGGCAGGCTTCAATCTGTCGGCTTGTCACCCAGCTGGGTTCGAGCGCTTGCAAGCCATAATCACCAAACTGGACGACCGCGCCACGCCGCGCTTTCCCACGCATGCGTCCGCGCATCTGTTTGTTGTATTTTCTGCGTTTCGGCATCAACATGTAGTCTGCTCCTCCAGCTTCGGCGACCTAATTCCGCCGACCACGACGACCATCGTGGCCCGACGGCCGCTGCGCGCCGGTACTGAAGGGGTCTTCGCCCGGCAGAATATCGCCCTTGTAAATCCATACTTTCACGCCTATCTGACCAAAGGTCGTCAAAGCTTCGGCAAAACCATAGTCGATATCGGCTCGTAAGGTGTTACGCGGCACGCGGCCATCGAACATCCACTCGCGACGCGCCATATCAGAACCGCCAAGGCGTCCGCTCACTTCGATGCGGATCCCGCCAGCGCCTTGACGCATCGCTTGCATGATGGCGCGTTTCATGGCGCGGCTATGGCCGATGCGGCGCACCAATTGGGACGCGACATTTTCCGCTACCAGCGTAGAATCCAGGTCCGGCTTTTCGATCTCGCTGACCTCAACCTTCACTTTCTTGCCGGTCATATCCTGCAAGTTCTGCCGCAATTCCTTCACAGCCTCACCTTTGCGCCCAATGATGAGCCCGGGGCGTACCGTGTTAATCGTAATAATCACGAGGTTAGGATGTCGCTCAATCTCTATGCGTGACACACCGGCGCGCGATGTTTTCGCTTTGAGATATTTGCGAATCTTGCGATCTTCCATCAATAAGTTGACATATCGCTCGCCTTCCGCATACCAGCGAGCATCCCATTCACGGATGACTTTCAGGCGAAAGCCTTTAGGATGAACCTTACGACCCATTAACTTCTTCCTCTCGCTCTGCCAAAATCACCCACAAGTGTGACGTTCGTTTCAAACGCGGCTTGAAGCGCCCGCGCGCGCCGGCCTTGAAGCGCTTCAAAGTCGGGCCATCACCGGCGTAGATTTGCGACACATATAATTCTTCCCGGTTCAGATCGAAATTATTCACCGCATTCGCCATCGCCGACGACAGTGTCTTGCTCACAAAGGCGGAGCCCTTCTGCGGCATATAATCCAGCACGATCAACGCTTCTTCCGCATCCATCCCGCGCACTTTGTCGCAGACCAGGCGCAGCTTCCGCGGTGAGATCGGCAGATATCGGGAAATCGCGCGTACTTCCATCTCAATACCCTCTATCGTCTACTATCCGTGATATGTCCACGGAAGGTGCGAGTCGGCGCAAATTCACCCAATTTATGCCCGACCATGTTTTCCGTAATGTAAATCGGCACATGTCGCCGGCCATCATGCACGGCAATCGTATGGCCGACCATCTGCGGAAAGATCGTACTCGCCCGGCTCCAGGTGCGGATGACGACTTTCTTGTTCTGCTGGTTAAGCCGCTCGACCTTTTCCAGCAGCTTGGGGCTAATGTAGTAGCCCTTTTTCAGTGACCGTGACATGTTGGCCTCTCCTGATTAACGGCGCTTGCCGCGGCGGCGGATGATAAAGCGATTGGTGCGTTTGTTGCGCCGGGTGCGAACGCCCAGCGCCTTCTTGCCCCAGGGCGTCTTCGGCGCGGCCATGCCGATGCCGGACTTCCCTTCACCGCCACCATGCGGATGACTTGCCGGATCCATTGCCGTGCCTCGCACCGATGGCCGCCAGCCTAGCCAACGGCGCCGCCCGGCCTTGCCCAGCTTGACATTCGAATGCTCCGCATTACCCACCTGACCTATAGTCGCTCGGCATGTGCCAAGCACCATGCGCATCTCACCACTTGGCAGGCGCAAAGTGACATACTTACCTTCGGACGCCAGTATTTGCGCTGATGTCCCGGCGGAACGCGCCAACTGCCCGCCTTTGCCCGGCCGCAATTCAATATTGTGCACCACGGTGCCCAATGGAATCTCCTTCAAGGCCCGACTGTTTCCCGGCCGCAGCGTACTCATAGCGCCATTGCCGATTGTGTCACCAACTTGCACGCCCATCGGCGCAATTATGTAACTCTTGACCCCGTCTTCGTATTGCAGCAGAGCGATACGCGCGGACCGATTGGGATCATACTCTATGGCGACAACCTCAGCACGGCAGTCTTCTTTGTCGCGCTTGAAATCGATCATGCGGTAGCGCCGCTTATGCCCGCCACCGCGATGTCTTACCGTGATTCGCCCGGTATTGTTCCGGCCGCCCTTCTTTCGCAGCGCGCGCGTCAACGACCGTTCGGGCTTCTTCTTGGTGATTTCTTCGAATGTATAGCCGGTCATGTCCCGACGACCGGGCGATGTAGGTTTGTACACTTTAATGGGCATTGTTATTGCACCCCCTATACATCAAAGAGTTCAATCGAGACGCCATCCTCCAGCGTCACGATTGCCTTTTTCCAGGCGCTTGACCGAATGTATTGGCTGCGCCCGCGGCGACCACGTTTGGCCGGCATAACCATCGTGCTGACTTTGACCACTTTGCCCTCCAGGTCAAAAACTTCCTCGACAGCCAGCTTGACCTGGATTTTGTTGGCGTCAAGCGCAACTTCAAAGACGTACTTGTTCTGACCGTCAGCCATTTCAGTTGTCTTTTCCGTAATCAGAGGGCGGCGGATGACGTCATATAGATGCAACTCTGCCATGTTACGCTCCCTTACCCCAAATGCTCTTGACCACGTCAAGGGCGTCCAACGGCATGATCACCTTGTCATACTTCAGCATGTCGCGCACGTTCAGGTAATTGGCCATGACCGTATGAACTTTCGACAAGTTGTTGGCGCTCTTCCGCACTGCTTCTTGGCCGCGAGTCACCACGATCAAAGCGGACTGATCTCCAACCAACGATTCGACGAACCCGCGAATCTCCTTGGTCTTGGGAGCGTCCATGTCGAGTTTGTCGACCAGCACCAGTTGGTCGTCACGCACCAGCGCGCTCAAGGTCGACCGTATGGCGCCTTGCCGCATCTTCTTAGGCATCCGCTTGGAATAGTCACGCGGCTTCGGCCCATGCGCCAAGCCGCCGCCGACGAAGATTGGCGCGCTTTGTGCGCCGTGCCGCGCCCGGCCCGTACCCTTCTGTCGATACCATTTCGCTCCAGTCGCGCGGATTTCGCTGCGCGAACGCGTGTTGTGCGATCCTTGGCGAGCGTTGGCCATCTGCCGGACGAAAGCCTGGTGCATCAAGCCCACGTTGATCTTCGCTTCAAAGATATCGGACGGCAAGTCAACTTTAGATACTTCTCGACCGGCGCCGTCTAGAACCGGAAACTGCATAGCCAAATCTCCTGTCTGCTCCGCCACCGGTTAAGCGTGCTTCGCTGCCGGGCGGATCATGACGATGCTACCCTTCGCGCCGGGCACTGAGCCTTTCACCGCCAACAAGTCGTTCTCGGCATCGACTACGATCAAAGGCAGGTTTTGAACTGTCACTCGGTCGTTGCCCATGCGGCCCGCCATCTTCTTTCCCTTAAAGGTCCGCCCAGGCGTAGCACACATGCCGATAGAACCGGGCGACCGCATACGATCGGACTGACCGTGCGTCTTCGGTCCTCGAGCAAAACCATGGCGCTTGATAGTGCCGGCATGTCCGCGGCCTTTGCTCGTACCAATCACATCGACTAATTCACCGCGCTCAAAGACGTCAACTTTGATTTCCTGACCCTCTTCCACCGCCAAATCGCTGCGCTCAGCTAGACGGAATTCACGCAAATGACGCAGCGCAGGCAAATCGGACCGCTGCAAATGGCCAAGTTGCCCCTTGGAGAGCCGTTTTGGCTTGGTTTCCCCGAAGCCGAGTTGGACCGCGACATAGCCGTCGCGTTCGACATTGCGTATCTGCGTAACATAACAGGGTCCTGCTTGAATCACAGTCACCGGAACCGCGGCGCCCTGCTCGTCAAACACTTGTGTCATGCCTACTTTTTTGCCAATCATGCCCTTCATGAGCGTAGCCTCCACTCGGTGCGTTCGCTTCTTTCACCAGCCCACGCACCCGGCAATTCCTGTGCCACCCATCTGGATGGTTCGCCTCTCTCGCCCGCCTTGCAATCGCCGGGCAGGAACGCATGAGGCTTCTTGCGCGAAAACCATATCGCGCTAGCTCTGTTAAATCTTGATCTCGATATCCACGCCCGCCGGCAGATTCAGCCGCATCAAGGTATCAATCGTCTTGCTGTCCGGATCAAGCACATCAATCAGCCGTTTATGCGTCCGGACTTCGAAATGCTCTTGCGAATCCTTGTCAATGAAGGGAGAACGCCGAACAGTGAAACGCTCAATACGCGTCGGCAGAGGTACAGGACCCACTACGCGCGATCCGGTACGTTCGGCCGTATCCACAATTCGCTGAGCTGACTGATCGAGCACCCGGTGGTCATAAGCCTTCAGCCGGATACGTATCTTGTTCTTTGCCATTCCGCCACCTTTGTCTGTTCAATCAGGACGCCGACCGGTTGCGAGCCGGGCAAGTGACCCGGCTCTGGTCTTTGCGCCCCGTTCCTGACTTACTCCAAGATCTCGGTGATGCGGCCGGCCCCGACCGTCAGGCCACCCTCACGAATCGCGAACGAAGAACCGCGTTCCAGCGCCACAGGTGTGATCAACTCCACATCCAGATTGACGTTGTCGCCGGGCATGACCATCTCTACGCCATCGGGCAAAGTGATCGTGCCGGTGACGTCCATCGTACGAATGTAGAATTGCGGGCGGTAGCCACTGAAAAAGGCCTTGTGCCGGCCACCTTCGTCACGACGCAAAACGTAGACTTCGCACTTGAATTTCTTGTGCGGCGTAATCGAGCCAACTTGCGCGATGACCATGCCGCGCTGAACCTCGTCGCGACCGATGCCGCGCAGCAGGATCCCAGCGTTGTCGCCAGCCTGCGCCTGGTCCAACTCCTTGTTGAACATCTCGATGCCGGTGACGACCGTCTTGACGATTTCGTCCCGCAGGCCAACGATATCAACTTCCGTACCCTTCAACAATGTGCCGCGGGCGACACTGCCAGTGACAACCGTACCACGTCCCTTGATGGAGAAGACATCTTCAATCGCCATCATGAAGGGCTTGTCGACATCGCGCATCGGCGTCGGAATCCATTCATCAACGGCGTCCATTAGCTCGACTATCGAGGCGTATTCGGGCGCTGCAGGATCTGAGCTGTCGCTTTCTTGCGCGGCTAGCGCCGAACCTTTGACAATTGGCGTATCAGGATCGAAACCGTAGCCTTCCAAGAGTTCGGCCAGCTCCATCTCAACCAACTCGATCAACTCTTCGTCGTCCATCTGATCGGTCTTGTTAAGGTAAACGACCATCGCCGGAACTTCCACCTGTTTGGCCAGCAAGACGTGTTCGCGCGTCTGTGGCATCGGGCCATCCGGCGCGCTTACGACGAGGATTGCGCCGTCCATTTGCGCCGCGCCAGTGATCATGTTCTTAATATAGTCGCGGTGGCCGGGGCAATCTACGTGCGCATAGTGACGATTGTCGGTTTCGTACTCGACATGGCGGATATTGATGGTGATGCCGCGGGCGCGCTCCTCCGGCGCATTGTCGATCTCGCCGTATTCGCGCTCCTGCGCTTGCCCTTTGAGCGCCAATACCTTCGTAATGGCCGCGGTCAAGGTTGTCTTGCCGTGGTCGACATGACCGATAGTGCCGATATTTACATGCGGCTTGTTGCGCTCGAATTTCCCCTTAGACATTTGATATTCCCTCTTGTGAACTTGACCATCTGAAAACGAATGACTGACCGAAAACTAGCGGCTGATCACAGCCGGCCTCAACTCAACGCGAGCCGGATTTCACTGCCTCAGCAATGTCTTCCGGCGCGACCGTATAGGTATCAAACTCCATGCTGAAATTCCCGCGACCCTGCGAGTTGTTGCGCAGGTCATTGGCGTAACCGAACATCTCTCCCAATGGCACTTGCGCATTTATCACCGATATACCATCACTATGCGGCTCCATACCTTGTATCAAACCACGCCGCGACGATATATCGCCCACCACTGCCCCAGTATAGCCATCGGGCACGACGACCTCGACGCTCATCGACGGCTCCAGAATAACCGGTCTGCCCTTCCGAATGCCTTCCTTCAAGCACATGGAACCGGCAATCGTGAAAGCGATCTCGCTGGAATCCACCTCATGATAGGCGCCGTCGATCAGCGTCGCCTTTATATTCACGACAGGATAGCCTGCAATGACTCCGCCTTGCATCGCCTGTGCGACGCCCTTTCTCACCGCCGGTATGTACTCCTTTGGAATGGTCCCGCCGCGTATCTCATCCACGAAGAGCAATTCACCCTTGGTATCATCCCTTTCGTCTTCCGGAGTCGGCTCGAAGCGGATGACACAGCGCGCGTATTGCCCGGCGCCGCCCGTCTGCCGCCTGAATGTCGTGTCGATTTCCACCGACCGCGTGATTGTTTCGCGGTAGGCGACTCGTGGCCGGCCGACTCTCGCTTCGACGCCATATTCGCGCATCAAGCGATCAACCAAAACCTCCAGGTGCAACTCGCCCATGCCTTTGATCTTGGTCTGACCTAACTGGTCGTCAACTTCGATCTGAAAGGTGGGATCTTCTTCCGCCAGCTTCCGCAAGCCCATGCCCATCTTGTCTTGATCGGCTTTGGTGTTGGGTTCGATGGCGACCTCTACGACCGGATCGGGGAAGGAGATATTTTCGAGAAGTACCGGCTTGTTGGGCGCGCTCAATGTATCGCCAGTGAATGTTTCCTTCATGCCAATGACGGCGGCGATATCGCCAGCGTGAACCTCTTTCACGTCTTCGCGGCGGTCAGCGAACATGCGCACAATCCGCCCGATCCGTTCGCGCTTACCGTTCACCGAATTCACGACCATCGTGCCGGCTTTCAGAACACCGGAATAAACTCGGGTGAAAGCCAGCCTGCCGTAAGGATCGGAAACGATCTTGAATACCAGCGCCGCCAAGGGCTCGTCGTCATGGGCGTAGCGAAGCAACTCCTTGCCGTCCTTGGGATGCTCGCCTTTGACCGGCGGTATATCCAGGGGCGAGGGCAACAAAGCCACTACCATATTCAGCAGCGCCTGCACGCCCTTGTTCTTCAGCGCTGAGCCGCACATGACCGGATGCAGCTGGCCAGAGATGGTGCCAGCCCGTAGTCCAGCCAAGATTTCCTCGTCGCTGATTTCCTCTTCTTCAAGGAATTTCATCGTCAAGTACTCATCGTGCTCGACGGTTTTTTCGATCATCTCGGCACGACGCGTTTCCGCCATCTCCCGATGACTTTCGGGAATCGTGTGGTAGTTGATATCTGTACCTTCGTCGTTGCCGTAGGTAATCAACTCCATCTTGATCAGGTCTATGATGCCTTCAAAGTTTTCGCCACTGCCATAGGGCACTTGAATCACCACGGGATTCGCCTTCAGCCGGTCAACCATCATATTGACGCAGCGGTCAAAGTCAGCGCCCGTGCGATCCATCTTGTTGACGAAACACATCCGAGGCACGTTGTACTGAGATGCTTGACGCCATACGGTTTCCGATTGCGGCTCAACGCCGGCGACACTGTCGAAGACGGTGACGCCACCGTCCAGAACCCTCAGGCTGCGCTGTACCTCGGCGGTGAAATCAACATGACCCGGGGTGTCAATGATGTTGATCTGATGGTCATCCCAACTTGCGGTCACCGCGGCCGATGTTATCGTTATGCCCCGCTCGCGCTCCTGATCCATATAGTCGGTAGTGGCGGAACCTTCGTGAGTTTCGCCGATCTTGTGCACCATTCCGGTGTAATAGAGAACGCGCTCGGTGACGGTTGTCTTGCCGGCGTCAATATGCGCGATGATTCCGATGTTGCGCACTTTGTTGAGGTCAAAGCTCGGGTTCGTTTTCGTCATTTTCCAGTCACTTGCTGCGAAACAATAGCGAGAGTTGCCTTAGCGAAAGTGGGCGAAGGCGCGGTTCGCCTCTGCCATACGGTGCGTTTCGTCTTTCCTGCGGATGGCGCTGCCTTGCCCGTTGTAGGCATCGAGCAATTCATTCGTCAGCTTCTCGGCCATGCTTCTGCCGCTGCGTTCCCGCGCGAACTGAATCAGCCAGCGCATCGCCAGCGTCACTCCACGTTCATGCGACACATCTATCGGCACTTGATAGGTCGAGCCGCCGACGCGCTTGGGCTTAACCTCGACCGCCGGTGTCACGTTGCGAATCGCAATCTCGAAGACCTCAATTGGATCCTTCTTTGTACGCTCGCCCATAGAATCCAGCGCTTGGTACATGATCCGAGTGGCCAAACTCTTCTTTCCACCGCGCATCATACGATTAATAAACATCGCCACGTGTAAATTGCCGAACTTAACATCAGGCGGTGGGATACGCTTGGGCGGACGATTTCTCCTCGGCATTCCTTAGCTCCTCATCTCACAAACCACATTCGCCCGTCAACTGCTGCCTGGGCGGGTCTGCTGCTCAGCATCTCACTTGCGCCGCTTGGTCCCGTACTTGCTGCGTCCTTGCTCGCGGCCATCAACGCCGCTGGTGTCCAAAGTGCCTCTTACGATGTGATAGCGAACGCCCGGCAAATCCTTCACACGGCCGCCGCGCACCAAAACAACGCTATGTTCCTGCAAATTGTGGCCCTCGCCGCCGATGTACGCCGTGACTTCAATGCCATTGGTCAGGCGAACGCGCGCCACCTTGCGCAGCGCCGAATTAGGTTTTTTGGGCGTCATCGTCTTCACCTGGGTGCAGACGCCGCGCTTTTGCGGCGCACCCTTCTGCTGGCGCGCACGCCGATTCTTGAGCGCGTTAAAGGTGTACTGGAGCGCGGGCGCTTTGTTCTTCTTTCCCTTGCTCTTACGGCCTTTCCGCACCAACTGATTGATCGTTGGCATTGATGACTCCGTCAGTCTCTAATTTTTCTATTCATTTTCTAGACATGGAAACAGGCGCATCCATACGCCTATCTCTTTTCATTTATGGCGAGCTGCTTGGCTTCGACCAAACGCTTTCGCCATATTCGCTCAATTCAGCCGCCAGTGCCTCATTCAAGGAGGTTGTCAACTGGGAGTGCAATCGCGCATCTTATCAATACCCCGACCGCCTGTCAAGGCAGACTTCCCGGCATCTGTGCTGCACTTAAACTCGGGCAGTAGCGTCACCGGCCGCGGAACAACTCTCGCACGATGATGTTTCGCTGTATCTCGCTCGTGCCTTCGTAGATTTGGAATATCTTGACATCACGCAAAAGCTTTTCGACCGGGTACTCCTTCATATAGCCGTAGCCCCCAAATACCTGCACGGCATCCACTGCCGCTTTGGTCGCCATATCAGCGGCGAAGGCCTTGGCATAAGCGGGGATTCGCGGATTGGTAATGCCGGCGTCCACTTGCCAGGCCGCTTGCCAGGCCAACAACCGCGACGCCTCATAATTGATCGCCATATCGGCGATCTTGTGTCCGACCGCTTGATGCTGATAAATCGGCACACCAAATGCTTCGCGCTCGCCGGCGTACTTGACACTTTCTTCCAGCGCCCGTCGCTGCAAGCCGCAGGCCGCCGCGGCTACACCCGGTCGACTGTAATCGAATACCTTCATGGCGATGTAGAAACCATGACCAACTTCGCCAACGATATTCTCTTCCGGCACCTCGACATTCTCAAAAACAATTTCGGCTGTGTCCGAGGCGCGCTGACCCAGTTTGTCGAACTTCTTGCCCACGCTTACACCAGGTGAGTCGCGATCGACAATGAAGCAGGTCATCCCGCGATGCCCGGCGGAAAGATCCGTCTTGGCGAAGATCGTGAAGAAATGCGCGTGGCTCGCGTTTGTGATAAAGGTCTTGCTGCCGTTGATTATGTAAGCAGCGCCCTTCTTGTCGGCGCGCGTCTGTATACCCGCTACGTTTGAGCCCGCGTTGGCTTCAGTGACTCCATACGAGCAGAATTGGCCCTGAGCGCCCGTCCGCTCACCGAGCCAATAGGCTTTCTGCTTGTCATTACCGGCGATCAGGATGGGCAGCATCGCTAGTGAGTTTAGGCCCAGGCTTGAACTGATGCCCGTACAGCCATAACCCAACTCCTCGGATACCAGCACCTCTTCAAAGGCCGACGCGCCGACGCCGCCGTATTCTTCGGGAATCAGCATGTTTACAATGCCAAGCTCACGCGCCCTGTGAAATATGTCTTCGGGGAATATAGACTTTTCGTCGTATTCGGCCGCCACCGGAATGATGTTGTCCGCGACAAAGTCACGCGTCATGCGCACCAACATCGCTTGTTCTTCGCTAAGTTGAAAATCAGGACCGGACATCGTTGCTGTCCCTCCATACTCGACTACGGCAAATTAATCTAACAGGGATTAGATTTATTTTCCAGCCTCGCGCATGAGGCTAAGAAAGGCACTGATAACTTGTTCCTGTTGCACATCGCGGCTGATCTGTGCCGGATGATCGCCCTCCTGCTCACCATACCAGCCGAACCCCGCATGGTTGCCGCCCTTGATCAGAATCTTCATCGCGTCGGTCGGCAATTGCAAGAACGAGTTTTCCACTTCCTCAAGTGTAGCCAGACCGTCGCGATCGCCATAAACGGTTGCCACCGCCAGCGCCTGATCGCGGAAATCAAGGTGCGCTTCCGGGTAGGCAGCCAACATGACCAATCCGTCTACACGCTCTGGATTGTCGTGGGCATAGCGAGCCGCCATCGAACCGCCCAGCGAGTGTCCCGCGATGACCCAAGTCGCAACCTGCGGATAAGCCACGATCACAGCCGTCGCCGCGTCAGCATCCAGAACGGCAAGGTTGAGCGGCATGGGAACAATCACAGCCAAGCTGCCGCTTTCCGCCAGAGTTCGTGCCAAAGGCGCGTAAGCCTCCGGCGCGACCCGGCCGCCCGGATAAAAGATGACCCCTGAGGTGACGGTTTTCGACGCCGGTGCAAATACAATCCAGCGCCCGCGACTAACATGGACAACGTTATCGGACACCAGTGCCGCTTTCGCCTCCAGCATCACTGCGCCGCTCGGTGTGCCAAAGTAAAGGACCAGTCCGACGACAACAATCGCAACCAAACAAAGTATGAGCGCCGCAACCCGGGCCAACGCAGGACGCAGGAGCGCGGCTTTCATTGTCTCAGGGCATCCGCCATGGCATGTCCCGCGGCGACGCCAGACATGAAGGCGCCCTCAACGCGTCCACGCCCGCCAAATGCATCGCCAGCGAAGACCAACGGCGGCAGATCGCGCGCCAGCAAGCATTCGTGGGGATATGTGGTCAATGGCACGGAATAGCGCCATTTCTTGACTTGTGTATGGGTGATCTTCGCGCCAGGTCCCAAATAGGGCAACACCGCTGATTCCAGCTCGCGAACGATATCGTCTTCGGAGGCATCCCAATTCTGACGGCTGAATTTCGCGTTCGCGTGACTGGTGATGATCGTCCTTTGCGAGATACCTTTCGCTTCGTTGTCCGCCACCCAGTAGATTTCAGTCTGGAAGTTCTGCACGGCGCCTGGTTCGGGAAGATCCACATCACCGTCGATTTCGTGTATGCCGCAAAGGCAAGGACCGAATCTTATTCGTCGCAAGTCGGCCAAGTCTTCGTGGTGAAGATCAACGCCGCTCCGCGACAGTAAAGCGAGAGTCTCGGGCATGGGCGGCGTCAATATCAAGCCGGTGGCCTCATGCGTTCCGTTCTCACTGTCTGTCAGCATCCAGCCATTCGCCGTCGGTCCTACATTTGAGACTAAGCGATCAAGCGTGATATCGAGTCCCTTTGCCAAATGCTTGGCCAGCTTGTTCATGCCACCGCGCGTCGCATACCTAGGATGCCCATCGCCCGCCGTACGCTTGGTACTGCCATCAGACCAGCCCGTTCCCCACACGTAGACAAGGTCGAGACCAAGCCACTCGTCCACATGTTCCTGCAACGATTCACCCCGAACCGTGAAGAATTGCGCGCCGTGGTCCGCCAAACCGCCATCGCCGACCCGTCGTGTAGCCAGCCGCCCGCCAACACTTCGTCCGCTTTCAACAAGACGAACGGTTATCCCGCGCCCCTGCAAGGTTCGCGCCGCCATAAGGCCGGACATGCCTGCCCCAACTACCAGAACCTCCACGGAGCAACCTTTCGTTCATTCCACACTGGACACTGCAATCATATCCCCAATCAAGTTTATATGTTAGGTTCGGTCGCTCACACTCCCAGCAGCGCACCGCTTCTAACATGATTCTAAAATGAAGGCGCTATACAGGCTGCCCACCGCATGATATACTGTGCTTGCGCGGTGGCATGGGCTGAATTGGGTCAGCGTCTGCTGCCAGCCATCATGGGGGCGAACTAGATTCGACGTTGGTGGCTGAAGCCGCACGGCAAGCCGTGGCGCCAAGACACGT
>JAPOYU010000062.1:1138-3218 GCA_026706395.1 Chloroflexota bacterium | reverse complement strand
AATTCAAGCCCTTCATCTGGCAGGTCGGCGGGAAATATGTCTACCCGGATGACAGAGACAAGCTTGTGTTCAACCATCGCCGTGGTTTCGAAGATGTCTTCGCTATTGAACCGGACTTGCCCTTCAAGTCCATGCTGTGAATCAAGAGAAGTATGGTTAGGTTCAATGTACGCAGGCCGAGCATCGCAGACAAATCCGTTTCAAAGTGAGTGAAAGGAAGAGCGAGGAGACGCAGACAGCAATCTGACCAGTCATTCGATCGATGTAAAGCTACAGGAGCAATATCATGTACAGACGAATAATCTTAGTTGCGCTTGTCGCCATGTTGCTTGTGCCGATGACCGCAAGCGTCCTGGCGCAGGACTCGTTTGACCCCTACGCGCCTTACCGCGGCGATACGATTGTAGTGAGCTGGCCCTCACTCTACCACTTTAACCAAGCGGCTACATTGATCCCGCAATTTGAGGAAGAGACCGGGATCAACGTTGAAGTCGACTTTTTGCAATATCAGGCGATGAAGCCGGCCCAGGAAGTCGAATTGCAGAAGCCGCGCACCGGCGAATACGATGTAGTCGCCTGGGTGGTCTTCACCAAGTCTGAGTATGTCATCAACGGCTACCTCGAGCCGCTCGCCAATTTCTTCGTCAATCCTGCCTTGGCCGATCCTAGCTACAACCCTGATGATCTCGTGCCCGCTTGGACGGAGACCGGCGGGGTAGTCGGCGGCACCAACGCCTATCTGCCCGGTCCTACGCAAGCGCTGTACGGCCTCCCCTTCGGCGCCGAGACAAGCATCATGGCATATCGTGCGGACATTTTTGAGGAACACGGTTTAGCGGTGCCGACTACCTACGACGAAATGCTAGAGACCGCGGCCTACATCACGGAAAATGTTGAGGGCGTATACGGTATGACCAGCCGTGGCGCCGCCGGGCACCAGATTGTGCACGGCTGGCTGCTGCATCTGAGTCCCTACGGCGGCACTATATTCGACGAGAATTGGGAACCAGCGGTTACATCGCCGGAAGCGATCGCGTCGCTTCACGCTTTGAAGACCATCATGGAAAATTCACCGCCCGGCGTCGAGGCGAACGGTTTTGGCGATCAGGCTAATGCCTTCTTGCAAGGGGACTCGGCGATTTATGTCGATTCGCACAAGATCGCCGCCATGACGCGCGACCCCAATCAATCTTTGATCGATGGCAAGGTTGGATACGCATTGCATCCTAAGGTGGGCGACGCCGAGTGCGGGCTCTCGGAGACCGGCGGATTCGCCATGGGAATCCCTTCCAATTCCGCCAACAAGGAAGCGGCCTTCCTCTTCATGCAATGGATGACCAGCCCGCGCATTGATCGTGAGTTGGCTCTAATCGGCGCCGACCCAGGCCGGATTTCGACGCTGAACGATCCGGAACTGCAAGAACAATTCCCAGAATACGCGGTTGTAGTCGAGCAGCTGGAATGCGCGAACCCCAACTGGCGTCCGCTTATCCCCGAGTGGGGCGCGTTGAATGCGCCGATTCTGGGTGTCTACGTCTCAGAATTCGCCACCGGTAACATGACGGCGGAAGAAGCGATGGCGCAGGCTGCTGAAGAGATCCGCGCCGAGATGGATCGCGCCGGCTACTATGGCTGGTCCAGCATGGATATGTAGGGCGGTAAACGCGTTATAGTTATGCCCATGCGGGGAGCCACAGTCGGGTTCCCCGCATAAACCTGAATACAGGATTAATTGATGAGTTCTTCTTTCAAAATACGGCAAATACGAATCGCATATTTATTTCTGCTGCCCGCAATCATCATATTCTTGCTCGGTCTGGTCGTCCCACTCATCAACACCTTTGAACTTAGCTTCAACCGCCTTTCGATGGGTTCGCGCTGGTCCGATCGCGACTACATTGGCGTGGAAAACTACGAGCGCATGGTCGAGGACGACCACGTGCGTTCTTCCGTCGGCGTCACCTTGCGCTTTGCGGCGATCGTACTGGTCGCCGAGCTGGTGATCGGCATGGGACTAGCCCTGCTTCTGGAGAAACCAATCAAGGGCGCCGCGGTCTTCCGCACGATATTCATCTTGCCG
>JAPOYU010000062.1:0-1102 GCA_026706395.1 Chloroflexota bacterium | reverse complement strand
CGCCGCGGTCTTCCGCACGATATTCATCTTGCCGCTGATGGTGTCGCCGGTCGCTGTCGGTCTGATCTGGCGCTACCTGCTCGATGGGCGTATCGGACTGGTGAATCATTACCTGGGGCTGATCGGCATACCGGCTCAGACCTGGCTCGGCAACCCGGATTTGGCGTTTTTCTCCATTGTCATTACCGATATCTGGCAGTGGACGCCCTTCATATTCATTATACTGCTTGCCGGCCTGCAAGCGCTGCCATCAGAAGTTTTGGAGGCCTCGCGCATTGACGGCGCGAATTGGTTGCAGATGACCTTCCTGATCAAAGTGCCGATGCTGCGCTCAATCCTGCTTGTAACCGTCCTGATGCGCCTCATCGATGTATTCCGCGCCCTGGAAGTGATCTTTATCATGACTTTCGGCGGACCCGGACGCAGCACGCAGGTCTTGTCGCTACACATTTACAAAACGGCGTTCACCTCGCAGACGCTGGGCTATGCTTCAACAATCGCTGTTGTATTGATGTTTATCATGCTGATGCTCAGTTTGTTTCTGCTGCTGTTTTCCAATCCCCTGAAAGAAAGAGCGGATTTCTAGGTTGAGTGAAATGGCTTTCGCTCTATGAACTCGATCAAAGCTGTTAACCGGTCGACTGTGCTGCAGTACGCGGTCTTGATCGTCCTTGCGCTGATCGCTCTGGGACCGATCATCGTTATGTTCATTACCTCGTTCAAAACGCAGGTGGACATCATGTCCAGCGAGTCGATGTGGGTCTTCCAGCCGACTCTTGACAACTACACGCACGTCTTTGAAAACAAGTTTGATCTATTCCTGCGTAATTCCATCATCGTGTCGCTAGCCTCGACTGTGCTTTCGCTGCTGGTCGCCGGGATGGCCGCTTACGCACTGTCACGCCTGGAGTTCCCTGGCCGGTCGCCCATCGCCTACTTCACGCTTATCATCCGCATGGTGCCGCCGGCTGTCCTCGCCATTCCGATCTTCATACTCTGGTTAAACTGGGAATTGTTTCTTTTTGATCTCATAGATGCCACGCCCTTTCTTTACGAGATGGAGAATCCCGATCCCTACCTCTTTGCCGAGGGCCTCGTCGAC
>JAPOYU010000158.1 GCA_026706395.1 Chloroflexota bacterium | reverse complement strand
CGCTCTTCGATCTCGAAGCATTCGGGCGCCTTGATGTCCTCCAGGTTGATGCCGCCGAAGGTAGGCGCCAGCGCTTTGCAGACTTCGATGATTTCTTCCGGTTCCCGCGAGGTGATCTCGATATCAAAGACATCGACATCGGCGAATTTCTTGAAGAGCACGCCCTTGCCTTCCATGACGGGTTTCGACGCCAGGGGTCCGCGGTCGCCCAAGCCGAGGATGGCGCTGCCGTTGGAGATGACGGCGACGAGATTGGCGCGGGCGGTCATCTCATAGGCGGCCAGCGGGTCTTTGTCGATTTCTAGGACAGCTTCGGCGACGCCGGGCGAGTAGGCCAGCGAGAGGTGCAGTTGGCTGTCGAGGGGTTTAGTGGGCGCGATCTGGATTTTGCCGGGTCGGCCACGGCGATGGTAGTCGAGCGCTTCCTGGCGTGTGAAAGATACCATAGCGAGATGCTCCCGAGGGGATGGATGAGTTCTGCTGGTATTTTACCGTATGTGAGCCTGCCCTACCTGCAAAGCGTCAAGCAGCAAGTGGGTAGCATGAAGGGCGGGTGACCCAAGGGACACCCTCACAATACCCATTGTGATGGAGAAGAGGCGGTATCAGCCCAGTTGAGCGCAGATGATATCGGCGGTGTAGTCGCCTCGGCTGAGGGCGGCGTTGACGGCGGCGGACCGGAACCGACAGCAATTGGTATGACAAGCGCAAGAAGTGCGTTTGACTTTTCCAATACGAGAACATTTGGTCGCGTATAATCAGAACATATGAGCTATACTGAATGTGTCGTTGAGGAGAAATGGAGAAAGGACAGAGGGATGAACGATATCCGGCGAGTGAATTGAGGGTGCAGAAGTAGAAGTGTCCTGTGGACCGGCTTGTGACAGGGCAAAGTCCACAGGACAGTCACAAACCTGCTTGATGTTTAGCAGGGCAAGTCCATTATACGCGAGAAAGCGAGAAAAGTCGAGAAGAGGAGAACAAGAAATGGCTTGGACAACACCCAAGACGAATTGGGCGACAGGCGAGCTGGTGACGGCCGAGGATATGAATGCGGTCGGTGAGAATTTGGCTGTGTTACGACATCCTTCCACAGCGGTGGCGGCTTACACAACGACAGAGGATATTGTACTTCCAGGCACAGATTCATTTGCTGATATCGATAGCGACAATCTGAATCTGACTATTACGACGTCCGGCGGTGATGTGCTGGTTCAGTTTCACGGTTCACTGTCCGGTGGCTCAAGTTGCATTCTTGATGTTGAAATCGACGGAAATCGGCACGGTGATACCGAGCACGGTGTCATGGATGTATATGGATGGAAATACACACGCCCAATCGTGAGCTTCACCCGGCTGATTCAGAATTTAAGTGCCGGATCTCATACCTTCAAGCTCCAAGCGAAGAGTTCATTGACTCTAGTTGCCGGCGCGCAGTTCTGGGTGCGGGAGCTATAAGGACGCTTAGCGTTCGCATACGAGAAAGGAGGAGGAATATGCTCAATGAGATGCGCGACTACCGGGATTATCAGAAGCGCAAGCTGAGCGGCAGCGTCGATGGGCGCGGCATCAAGGTGGCGGCGGAGGGCAGCCCGGGCACGGTGATTCATACGGCGCTGGGCAGTGTGGCCGCCAATGAATGGGATGAGGTCTTCATCCAGGCGGTGAACACTTCCAATTCGGCCGTGAAGCTGACGGTCGAATGGGGCGGGACGGACAGCCCGGGCGATCACATCGAAGTCACGATACCGGCTGAGAGCGGCTTTACCGAGCTGATCCCGGGCCACGTCCTGCAAAACGGCGCGGTTGTGCGCGCTTTCGCCGCGACGGCGGATGTCATCGTGCTGCACGGTTATGTCAACCGCTACCAGCACATATAGGAGGGGATGATGCCGAAATTAGCAGGCGATCATGTACAGGTGCTGGTGGACGGCTACGAGCTCACCGGCGACAGCAATCGGATCAGCATCGATGAGGCGCGTGACCTGTTTGACATCACGGCCTTCGGCGACGAGGTGCACAAGTTCAGCCCGGGTCAGCGGATGATGGCGCTGCAGCACGCCGGCTTCATGAACAGCGCGGAGGCGGGCTCGCATCCAGTGCTGCAGGGGGCGGCGGTGGACGGCTTGTTCTCGCTCTACCTGGGCCAGAACGCGGCGCCAGCTGTGGGCGATCCGGTCTTCAGTCTGCTGGCGCGGCAGGGGCGTTATGGCGCGCTGCCGCAGGTGAACCGGATGATTCCCTTCCGGGCCGGCTTCGCCAATCGCGGTGAGGACGGCGGCTGGGGCATCGCGCTGACGCAGCCACTGGATGTGACCGGGACGACTTCGGGCAGCGCCGTGGACAACGGCGGCGCCAGCAATGACGGCGGCCTGGCTTGTCTGCATGTGCTGGAAGCGGCCGCGGGCGATGCCTATGTCATCACGGTTGAAGGCTCGGCTACCGGGGCTTTCAGCGGCGAGGAGAGCGTCCTGGCGACCTTCACGCTGGATGGAACGGCGCTGGACTCGGAGCTGGTGGCGATTGACGGGGCGATACCGCGCTACGCGCGTTGGAAGGCGACAGCTGATCCGGCGGCGACTGAGCGCGCGCGCATCGCCATTTCACTGATTCGCAAGTAGGTCGAACGAAAAGCAAAGACACAAGAAGGAGAGAAGCAAATGGCACTATCAGGGGATCATGTCATCGTGAAGATGGACGACAGCGGCGGGGTGCTGCGCCAGTTCGCGGACGGCGACATCCGCAGCATTGACCTGGGGCAGGCGTATGACCAGTTTGATGTCACCGGCTTCGGTGATGAAGTGCATCAGTTTATCAATGGGCAACTGCGGGCGCCGGTGACCATCGAGGGCTACCTGACGACCGAGAGCCCCGGCGGCACGCACACGGTCATCCAGGGCGCTTTCGCCGCCGGCAGCCAGGTCACGCTGGAGGTGCAGGTGGGCAACAACGCGGCGCCGGTTGCGAGCGATCCGAAGTACAGCGGGGAGTTTCTGATCGGGAGTTACCGTCCGCAGATCATGACGGGCGGGGCGGTGCTGTTCACGGCGACCTTGAAGCCGGCGACCGGCGATGCGCCCGAATGGGGCACGGTCTAGGCGGGTTGGCGTAAGTTGTTGGGGATGCGCGGCGGCTTTTGACAGGGCGGACTGCGCGTCCCCTTATTCACAGACTGAGTTGATGATTAGCGAGGTGGAGAGATGTCGTTATATCCAGATCATCAACCGATTGATGGCACTCCTAGCGGCGGTAGGCCGACCAGGCCAAAGCCCAAACCAGCGCCGCCACCAC
>JAPOYU010000090.1:381-30815 GCA_026706395.1 Chloroflexota bacterium | reverse complement strand
ATTTTTCTTTGTCCGACAATGGACAATGTCGGACAATGCGCAAACGAAAAGCTAACAATCGCTCCGCCAATTGCTGCTCGCTCGCGGATCGCCATAGCGCCGGGATACAGCGGAAAATGATCAGGACGAACCGCGGACGCGGGCTGGAATCAAACGCCAGGCCGCCAGTACCGGACAAGCCTTGCAGGAGCGACACTTGTGTCGCGCGCCATCACGGCGCAACTCTTGGCAACATCCTCTTTTGTCTCGGAGTCTCCTCGCGCCTGCGCGGAAGTTGGGAGTGGAGCCAGAGCTAATGCGCGACGTGCCTAAGGTCCAACATGCCCGCGCCAGCAGCAAGTCTTCAAACTTGTACACATCCCGCTTGATTGCTATGCTTATCCAAACGCGGCGCTAGTATGCCCCTCGCCTAAACAGGCCCCTCAACGGAAAGAATGGACGGTATTCCCTTAATCACCCCCATACTCGCGGTCACCCCCGGCGCGGGAGGCGCTGGAGAATGGGGCGCGCTTATCTTCTATGTCGTGCTGGCGCTCGGCATCTCCTTCCTCTGCTCCATCTGGGAAGCGGCGATGCTCTCCACGCCCGTATCCCACATCGAACTCTTGGTGCAGCAAGGCAGCAAAGCCGGTGCCATCATGCAGGGCTTGCGCCAGAATGTCGAACACCCAATCTCGGCTATCCTCACCCTTAACACCATCGCCCACACCGTCGGCGCGGCCGGCGCCGGCGCGGAAGCCACCGCCATCTTCGGCAGCGAGTTCTTCGGCATTATCTCAGCCGTGCTGACGCTATTGATTCTCGTCTTCTCCGAGATCATTCCCAAGACGCTTGGCGCGGTATATGCCAAACCGCTCACGCCTTTCACCGCCTACTCGCTGCGCGCGCTGCTTTGGGTGATGCGGCCTGCCGTCTTCGCCTTCGAATTCGTCACCCGTTCGATGCGCCCAAGCGTAGAAGCGCCGACCGTGACGCGCTCCGAATTGCAGGTGATGGCGCGCATCAGCGCGGAAGAGGGCGGCATACGCGAACGCGAAAACCGCATCGTCGCCAATCTGCTGCAACTCGCCGATGTACAGGTCGAAACGATTATGACACCGCGCACGGTCATGGTGATGTTTCAAGAAGATCAGACTATCGGCGAGATCGTGCAGACCCATGACGTACTGCGATTCTCGCGCATTCCGGTCTATGGCGAATCCGCCGATGACGTCAAAGGCTACGTCTTGCGACACGATATCTACCAGCGCGCCGCGGCTGACGAACACGATGTCCAACTGCGGGAAATCACCCGGGTGCTCGATGTCGTGCCGGAGACGAATTCTGTCGCCCAAGTGCTGGACGAGTTCATCGCCAAGCAGGATCATATCTTCCTCGTCATCGACGAATACGGCGGCACAGCCGGGCTCATCACGATGGAAGATGCCGTCGAGACCTTGCTCGGCATCGAAATCCTCGACGAATCTGACCCAATAGCTGACCTGCGCGTGCTGGCGCGCCGCCGCTACACGGGGCAACTGGATCAGTTGCAGCCTGGGGAATCACTCATCAGCGATCCTGAACCGGCAGGGGACAACCCCGAGGCCAGTCCCGCCGAATGACGGAGATTCGCCTCCCGCTGCCGCGATTCCAATACCGGTTCGATCTGCTTCTGGACTTCGCCCGGCGCATCGCCCATCCCGCGCGCCTCATTGTAAACGGCGACACGCTCTGGCGCTTCACCGCCGGCTACCTGCTGGCCTATCGCCAGGAAGGCGACGCCATCATTGTCTCCGGCAAGTGCCTTCCCCCCGAAGACGAAGAACGAGTCATAGAGACCTCGCAGCATCTTCTGGGCTTGCGCCGCGACCTAAGCGGCTTCTATGCGGCAGCAAGGGCCGACGCATCGCTATGGCCGGTGGTCGAGCCCTTGGTCGGCTTGCCAATCCATTGCACCGAGACAGTGTTCGAGGCGCTGATCACCCTGATCATCGAGCAGCATATCACCTGGAAGACGGCGCTGCGTTCACAGCGCTGCCTGCTTCGGCTCTTCGGCAGGCGCGCCGCGATCGACGGCGATCGCTCCGTCTACGATTTTCCGACTCCGGCACAATTGGCCAGCGCAACTCGCGAGGCTCTACAGCCGCTGAAGATCACCAACAAGCGAATCGACCTGATTATCGCAACCGCCGCCGCCATCTGCCGCAGCGAGCTAGACCTGGAATCCATTGGAGACTTGCCGCCCAAGCAAGCTTATGAACAGTTGCTTGAGCTCAATGGAGTCGGCCCCTGGACCGCGACCAACGTCGTCGGCCGCGCCTTCGGCAGCTATCCCTTCGTCAGCGCCAATGATGTCGCCCTGCAAGCGGCCGTGCAGCGCTACTTCTACGCTGTCAAAGGTGACAAAGGCGCTGCCCAGGTCCGTGACGCCTTGGAGCGCTGCGGCGAGCATGCTGGTATGGCCGGCCACTTCGTTCTGCTGCGCTGGGTGATGGACAATTATGCGCCGGCGACAACTTAGATGAAGGCCGCTAGGCGCCCAGTTCGTCGTAGAGCATGTCGGCATTCAGCGACTGCAGCACCGTGTCTTCACAGAGTAAGGTCAAAGACGCCGCCGCCACGCCCAGCCGCATCGCTTCATCGATCGGCACATCATTGAGGATGCCGAAGATCACGGCGCCGGAGAAGGCGTCGCCCGCGCCCGATGCGTCCACAACTTCGGTTTGGATCGCCCTCAGGTACCCCCCGCCGCTGCTATCAGCATATGCCAGCCCGCGCTCGCCCAGGGTCACCACCGCGATGTCCGCGCCCATGCTGACGAGTTGTCGCGCTGTCCCGGTGGCGGACTCCCGCTCCGTCGCCGGCTCATCTAAAGAGCAGAGCGCCGCTGTCTCGCTGGCGTTTGGCGCGATGAGATAGAGACTGGCGATATATTTGCTGAGTCGGCTAGCCAGCCGCGGCGATGTCGGGTCGGCGCAGACACGCACTTGATAGCGCGCCGCCAACTCGAAAAGCGTATCCAGCGCCTCTTCCGAGAGCGTCGCGTCGATGACGATCAGCGTCGCGTTCTCAAAGAGCCACTCATGCTCCAGCAGATAGTCCGAATCTAGCGCATCGACTATCCCGAGATCGTCAACGCGCGTGTAATCATCCGCCGACTGGTAGAGCAGAATGGCGGTAGCGGTATGCGCGTCGCTGACCCGCAAAACGTGGCTGCAATCAATGCCGGCCAAGCTGGAATGCGTAATGACATGTTGTCCGATGTCATCGTCCGCCACCGCGCAAAGCAAAACCGTCTCAATATCGAGGCGCGCCAGGTTTTCCGCGATGTTGCGGGCCACGCCGCTGACGGAGCGGTAGATATGCCCGGCCTGCCGTATGCCCGGCTGCAATACCGCTACCGTACGAGCGCTGACTTCCAATACGGCGGAGCCGATCACAAGGACATAATCGCCATCCATCAGCATGCTTCCTCGTTAGACTCAACCGGCGGAGTTGGACGTGCCGCTTTCATCGGCGCGGTTCGCTTCCGGTGGTGGCGGCTGTGTTGGCTGCGCATTTGTATTGTCGTCCCCCTGCGGCGGCTCAACGGGAACGTCCAGACCCAATGTTGCCGGATTCAAACCCGCATCCCCGATGACGTCCAGATTCGGCGGATCCTCCACACAGCGGAAGCCGACCCAGCGCTGATACGACTTCGGATCTTCTGCCTGTCGGTGAACGGTGCGGCTGAAGAAGGGTACGCTGTTCCACGAACCGCCGCGCAGCACCTTAAGTTGACCCGCGACCGGACCCTTGGGATTGACTGCGGCGCCTCGATTCGCCCGTTCGTCGTAATGCCGTTCACCGTACCAATCACTGGCCCACTCGGCGACATTGCCCGCCATGTCATAAACGCCGTAGAAACTCGCCCCGGCTGGATAACTGCCGACCGGGAATGAGCCTGGCGGCGTGTCCAGCGGGCGGTTGGTTTTTGCCAGCGAATTGTCCCAGCGGTTGCCCCAAGGGTAAATCCGCCCGTCATCGGCGCGGGCGGCGCGCTCCCATTCCGCTTCCGTAGGCAGGCGTCGGCCGATAGCCAGGCAGTACTCCAGCGCTCCATAATATGTCACGCCGTAAACCGGGTGCGGCCGCAAGCCCCTGCCGATGCTGTAATTGCTGCCGTCATAGATGATCGGGGCGTCCTCGCTTTCGTTCTGCGTCTGAATGCAGGGGAAGCCGGCGCAACCGTTGATATGCGTGTCCGGCCCGCGCACGTTGAGGAAGGCGACGTATTGGTCGAAGGTCACTTCGGTGATCTCCATCAAGAAAGAATCAACCGTGACTTCATGCGCCGGGTAGGAGTCGAAGGCATAGCTCGCTTCGCAGGTGCCGCCGTCGCGTGTGCATTCGTTAACCGCTTCCGTCACCTCGACCGGCGTCGTGCCCATCGTGAATGACCCCCCGGGAACGCTCACCGTCAGGCTGCGAATGAGGATCAGAATCTCGGGAACACTATCGGTCGGCACAGATGTCGCTGTGGGAATGGCGGGTACATCAGTCGGCACGGCCGTCGGCTGCACCTGCACCGATTCTATCTCGGCGGCCACCCCTTGAACCGGGGTAGCTTGAGCAACTGTGACCGGCTGGCCCGCCGAACCGGCATCCGAGGTGGCTGTCACCACGATGAATTGCGGCGTCATGGTCGGCGCGTTCGGATCTTCCGTCGCCGTCATCACGATGTGCTTTTCGATGATCTGCGGCTCGGGCGTCGGCAAAAGGTACTGTGGCAAAGACCCTTCGAGCAATACGGCAAGCATCGCGATAACGCCGCAAAAGAGACCCGGTATGAATCCAATCAGAATCCATTGCCAGGCGGCGCTGCGGTGTCGGCGACCGCCAATTGCCCGATAGGTCATGCGCCGGCTCCTTCGGTTCAGCGAATAGGACGACGTCT
Source organism: Chloroflexota bacterium (assembly GCA_026706395.1). Next base: position 25,900 of record JAPOYU010000090.1, on the reverse strand, counting down.
GTTGCTTAACTGCATCGCTGTTCTATATGATAATAGTCTAATCGACAAGGCGAGCTTGTGTAAACGCCAAAGCCAGGCGCGGCAGAACCTCGGATATCGCGTCCTTGCTTGACAGCGCATGGCTCTGGGTTTAGGCTTGTTTGAGATGCGCCTGCATCGCCGGGGATCCAAACGGCAAGCCCGCGAGGAAGAGCATTCTTGACCCGAATCAGCGTCCGACCATTCGCCGCGGGCCCCCCAGCGCCTGATGGCGTCCGGCCGGTAAATCTGCGTACCGACCTTCGTCCCTTGGCCGACCTGATCGAGTTGGTGTTTTCCGCTTCGATGGACAGCAGCGGCCGATCCGCCATTCGGGAGATGCGCTTTCTGAGCGGGATGGGCTATGGACTGAAGCTGATCGCGCGCGTCAACGAATTGGCCCTTGGTATCAGCCTCGGATACGTCTACATCAAAAATGGCGAATTGGTCGGCAATGTGTCGGTCTATCCGGCGAACTACCCGACGGAATTAGGCGAAACCTGGATTCTGGCGAATGTCGGCGTCCATCCGGATCATCAGCGGTCGGGCATCGCGCATGAGTTGATGCTGGCCAGCCTGGACATGATTCGCAAGCGCGGCGCCGCTCGCATCATCCTCCAGGTCAACTGCGACAATGCGGGGGCGCTGCGGCTTTACGAGCGGCATGGCTTCATCTATGAGCGGGCCTGGCGTGTCTGGCGGCGCAGCGGATTCTCTCAGGCGCCCTTCGCGCGCATCAATGACTTCCACATTACGCGGCGGCGGCCAAGTGAATGGGGGGCGGAATACGCGCTTGCCCGAGCCTCTCGCCCGAACAGCAGTGGCGGGCTTGGCTGGCTCAAACCGCTGCACAAAGCGGCCTTCCAGACATCACTTTGGAAACGGCTTAAAGATTTGGCCTCTCTGAACAGCTTGGAAAGACTGGTGATCCGCGATGAATCCGCCGGCGAGATACTGGCGTCATGTTGGTTGGAAAGCGCCATAAGCTTCGGCAGCATTCGCGCCTGGCTCTTTACATCCCCGCATATTGATCATGAAGTCTACGCCCAGGCGCTTCTCGGCAACGTGGTTTCGCGATTCAGCCGCTCGACCATCGTTTTGGAGCATCCGCGCGATGATGAGACCGTCAGCGATCTGCTCAAGGTTCATCGATTCCAAGTCAAGCGCGAACTGTGGCATATGCGCCTTGACCTCTAAGGCTTGTCCGCTGTTGTGGGACTGATTGACTGTCGCCTGCTTCAAGCTTATCCCTGCCCCGCCCAAACCGCCGCATCAGATCTCATGGACCAGTTTACTCAATGCGCGAACATTTGTTCACCTATACATTCGCCATCTGTGCTACACTGATTCCACCTGCGCCTTAACAACCGAATATACGCCCAATCAGACCGCGCCAGCGGAGACGCGACCGGGGTTTTATTGGACAAAAAAATGTTCGCTTTCCAATAAAACGCTCACAAAACCGCAATATGTCTGCAAATCGCGCGGCAATCGCGCTTCGTCCCTTTGCAGCAACCATTACACCGTCCGGCATTCACCTCCCTTTACGATAAGGACCCGGCGATATTCCATCGTCTATCGCATCGAAACCTGCAGGGGCGGCTCTGTGAGTCGCCCGCAACCGCGCAGCAAGAGCGCTGCATGGGCTCAGACCCTCTCCGAACGCGCCGTCGTAATACCAATCAAGCCTTGTAGGGGCGACGCAGCGGAAGGGTTGACGCGGGGAAATCTAGACCTCGCCGTCCGGGCGAAAGCGCTGCGGACGCCGGCTGCTCTTGGGGTCAAAATCTGGGTTTGAACCCGGCTGAATCGGCGGGAGGGATTTCTCTGGCAGGCGGGACGGTCGATTGCGGTCCGTGTTCTGTGCTGCTCGTATCGTCCCCGTGGCGGCGGCGCTTGGCGAGATCTGGCTGTTGCCGGCCGAATTGCCGCCGACAACCGTCATTTTGCCGCCATCTGCCGTCGTTTTGCTGTCAGTTGCCGCCGGCGAAATGCCAAGGTATTCACCCAACATGTGCTGCTGCTGCATCGCGTCATAGTGAGCGCGGCGCTGGGATTTCTTGTGCTGCCGCCGCGAAATCTCCTGCTGGATCGCCTGCGGATTCGGGACTTTGACAAAGCGTTTCGGCTCATCGGCGCCGACTAAGGACATGCTCACATTGCCGTATTTCATCAGCGCGGCGAAAAGGCCAGTCGACTCCGATTCGACATTGTCGATGCGCTCGACGAGGATTTGATCACGCAGGTTCTGCAAGAAGAACGGCCGCTTGTGCACCAGTGTGATGATATCGTCAGAGATGATATAGACATCGTTGCGCCAATCCCAATCCAGCCAGTAGTAGGTGAGAAAGCCGGCGAGCAGCGCCACCATGGAAGCGGGGAAGGTGACGATTCGTATGTCGGGACTGATGAGGGTGAAGGTGAGTATCAGGGCGGCGAGACCGATCAGAATCGCCAGGAGCGGCAGCGCGGTGTGCTGCGCCCAGACGCTGATATGCTTGCGATAAACAATATCGCCATTGCTCATCACAATTTTTGTGCTGAGATAGCCCTTGCTGCCGGGCAGGGGGCGCGGCGGACCGTCGGCGGCCGCAGCACTGTCGTCTTCGGCGGATTCTCCGGCAAGCCAGCGCTGCATCTCGGCGCGGACGAGCTTTTGATGGCGCTGCGCCTGGCGGTTCTCGAAGTATTGCCGGTCTTCCATGATCAGCTTCTGGAACCTTTCCGGATTGGGCATCAGCGGCAGTTCCAGGTTGCCTTGCGCGCCGGCCGTCTTCACGATCACCGTGCCGTAGCGAAAGAGGCGAGCGAAGAGATCGTAGGGCGGAATGTCGAAGTTGATCTCGTGGATGCTTTCCATGCCCACTTGCGTGACCTGTCTGTGCAGGGCGAGGATCGTCCGCGTGATGCGGATGATCCGCTGGTCGGTGACGATGACGGAGTCGTTGCGCCATTCGAGATAGAAATAGATCAGCCCGAGGCCCGGCAGAGCCGCCGAAAGAACGAGCAAGGCGATGGTCAGGACCTGCGCTTCGACCAGGACCGCAGCGACCCACATCGCCGGCATAAGGATCAAAGGCAGCCAGGCCGTCCTGACGAAGGACCACCAATGGCGATGCGTCTGAATGAGGATTTCTTCATCCTCGCGCTGTTCCGCGAAGCGCGGATGGATTTGCAAGGCGTCGGGCTCGTCCGGTGTGACTTCGAAGGCGGAGCGCAAGTCGGGCTGCTGCGCAAGCAGCTGGTGGAAGGCCGATCGCCTAAGTTTGCGCACGGTGCACGGCTGGGCAGCGCGCAAGGTGGCGGATTGCAGCGCTTCGTCGAAGAGCGCTTCATGGTTGATGCTTTGGCCGGCGACGAGGGTCGCCAAGGGCGTCTGGCTGCCGTCGGCATTCGCGCTGAACAGGACGGCTTGACCGGAGACCAAGACAACCATGCCGTCAACTGGCGTGCCTTGCACGAAGATATTATCGCCGGCGTGGTAGCTGCGCTGCTCCATAGCCGCGGCAATGATCTGTCGCTGGGAATCGCTCAAGCGAGCAAAGAGCGGTATACGCCCCAGGGTGGCTTCATCCGGCATCACTGCTGTCTCGTTATGCGCTGGCGCTTGGTTCAGTATAGCATGGCGGCGGGGGGCCTACGTCGATGCTGGCGGACGCTGCAAGGCTCGGTCGCGATATTCCGTGTCGATAAATTGTCAAACCGTGCTACAATGTGCCTGAGATTCCGAATACGATATGAGGAGGCCGCTCATGGGTAGCCTTGGGGGAACTGAACTTCTTATCATTCTTGCAATCGTTATTCTGCTCTTCGGTGTGGGGCGGGTATCCCGCATCGGCGGCGAGTTGGGCTCGGCGGTGGCGAACTTCCGCAAGGGCTTGCAAAAAGGCGCCAAAGGCAAAAGCGAAGAGGCTGAGCAGGCCGAAACTACTTAGCGCCTAGCGCTGCTTTCGTTTTTCAGCTTCTTCCAGGGCAGCTGCTATCAACGCGTCGACGCCCAGTATCGGCTTATGCGGGATGCCCTTCGGCAGTTTTAGATTGAACGTAAGCGCCTTGTGATTGTGCCGTTCGACGCCTTCGCTAAACTCCGCCAGAAAACCAGTCCATCGCTCCCGTATGCTCGCGGCATGATCCGCCGAGCGAGCCGCTTGCGACTCGCGCCGGAAGCGTTGCGCTCGCGCTGTCAACTCAGCGCGCAGGTCAGCTTCGGCGGTCTCGAGTAATTTCCCTTCGGTAATCCAGTCCGGCACGACGTGATGATCTTGCATGATCTTGAAAGCGGCGCGCCGGTCCTCAGGGGTGTGCGCGTCTTCAGCCAGCTTTAGCGGCTTCCCCGCGTTGGGGAGGTGGGATACATCTCCATCGCCGATGGCATCTGTGATCAGGTGATCGACGATTCGACGCCATTTGTCCATGATTCGCTCCATTCACCGAAACCGTGTGCTAGGCGTCGGTTTCGGGGAGGGGTAGGGTCAGCCTCTGTAGGACGCGCCCCTGGGCGTCGCGAATTGTCAAATCCTCGCCGGGCTCCCAGACGCTTTCCTGCCGGTCCCAGAAGCGCGCGTCGGCCGTTGCCGTTCCGCTGCGAGTGTATAGGACGAAGCTGGTCTGTGGGAAGAGCAGCATATTGTAGAAGGTGAACGTGTTGCCGCTTGAACCGGACAGCGTCCAATCACTTATGTTAATGGTATCGCCATTGTTCTGGAGGCGAATGGCTTCGGCAGTGATGTCCCCCAGGCCTTCGGCTGCGACAATCTCGAATTGCGCTGTGACCGGCGTGCTGGTAGCGGCCGCGGCTGGAGTCGCGGTGTCAGCGAGCGCGACCGGTATAGGCTCGCCCGTGCTTTGGTTAATGCGGCAACCGGGGTGCGGGATCAGCAGTCGCTGGCCAATTTGCAAATTTGGGGCGCTATCAACGGTCATACCGTTAACCCGCAATAGCTCATCCAATTCGACGTTCTTGCGGAGCGCGATGAAATAGGCGGAGTCACCGGCCAAGACCGTGTAGAACTCGCAGGCGGAGTTGATTACCGGTCCACCGGCAATGGAGACGGTTGGCGTGCTGATGGCGACATCGCGGGCGCCGAGGGCATTGGGATCAATGGCGCCAGTTTGACCATCTCTGGCTTCGGCAGCGATATCGGCGGGCAGGTCAACTTGCGCGCGCTGGGCGCCGTCGGGCGCGGCGGTGGCGTACTTGGTCGGCAAGGGCGTGGCGGTGATGATCACTTCCACGGTGATGATTTGCGGTACCTGACTGCCTTCGTTCTGAGCAGTGAAAAGTTGAAGCGCGAGATAGGCGCCGCTGACGGCTGCCATAAAGGTAAGTGTGAGAAAGACAAGCTGCGGGACGACGTTCAATTGTCGTTCTGGGCGCTGCCGTTGGATCATTTCATTTCTCGAGTCTTGTGTCGCGACAATGGAATACTAGCATAGCCGCGTTTGGCGGGCAACGCGGATGGGCAGCTGAATGTATCTATTGGGGGGATGATAAGCTACAATCGCGGTCGGTCTGATATCGGCAGGATGTGGTTCAATCACATGAAGGTGTTGCTGGCTAGCGCCGAGGCTGTGCCATTCGCCAAAGTAGGGGGCATGGCGGATGTCGTAGGCTCCTTGCCGGCGGCGCTGCGCCGAGCGGGTTTGGACGCGCGCGTCATCTTGCCCGGCTATGGTTTCATCGACCATTCTCATTTTGGCATCGAGCCGATGTTCAGTTTCGAATTCGCCCATGGACTCGGCGCGAATAGCGTCACTTTGTTCGCCTGTGAGTATCAGGGCCTGCCCTTTTATTTGCTGCAGTCGCCGCCGTATTTCGGCCTGGAAGGAGACGTGTACAGCGACTGGACTTGGGATATGAAGCGTTTCATCTATTTCAATCAGGCGCTGATGGCAACCTTGTACGAGTTGGAGCAGCGGGCAGGCTGGTTTCCCGACTGTGCGCATGTAAATGATTGGCACACGAGCCTGCTGCCATTCATGATACAGGAGCACGGTTCAGACAAGCTATGGGCATCGCTGGCGAGCGTGATCAACATCCACAATACTGCTTACCAGGGGAATCACGCCGGCGGGTTCCTGTGGCATGCAGGTATACACGGACGGCATCATCCCGACTTGACCGAGTTGGACTTGACGGACAATCTCTTGGGCATCGGGATCGCCTACAGCGATGCAATTGCGACGGTAAGCCCGCGCTATGCGGAGGAAATCAAGTATGCCTACGCCGGTTACGAGTTGGCTCCGCTGATCGAGCGGCGATCGGCTGATTTGCGCGGCATTCTTAATGGACTGGACTGCGAGTTGTGGGATCCGGCCACGGACCCGAAGCTGACAAGCAATTATGATGCGGATTGTTTCGTCAGGGAGCGGGCGGCGAACAAAAACCATCTGCAGTCTTACTCTCGGTTGCCGGTGCGGGAGAAAACGCCGCTCGTTGGCGTGGTGAGCCGGCTGGCGGCGCAGAAGGGATTCGACATGGCGCTGCCGGCCCTGCGCAATGTGCTGGGCGCGCGCGATGCGCAATTGGTCGTGCTCGGCACGGGCGAGGCCGAAATTGAGCGGGCGTTTTGGCAACTGGATCAGGATTATGGAGACAAGGCGACGGCCTTTCTTCAATTCGATGGCGCTTTGGCGCAGCAGATCTACGCCGGCTGTGATATCTTCTTGATGCCGAGCCATTTCGAGCCTTGTGGCATGGGTCAGATGATTGCGATGCGCTATGGCGCGCTGCCGCTGGCGCGTGAAACCGGCGGTCTAGCGGATACGGTCATCAACTACGACAACGCCGATGCCGATTCAGGCACCGGTTTCTTGTTCAGTTGGCAAGAGGCGGGAGCGGTCGAAGGGACGCTCCATTGGGCTTTGGATGTATATGAAGGGCGGCCCGATGCCTGGCAGCGTATGCAGGAGCGCGGCATGAAGACGGACTTCAGTTGGCACAAGAGCGCCGGTGAATATGTCGAGCTCTATGAGCGGGCAGCGGGGAAGGCCTTGAGCCGAGCTTCTTGAGCGCTGTTGATTGGACAACTGTCGAGGTTGTCGCGGGAGAGGGGGTAGCGTGTGAAGATAAAGGCGGTGATATTGGCAGGCGGGAAAGGTACGCGATTAGGTGTCTTGACGATCAAGCGCGCCAAGCCGGCTGTACCCTTTGGCGGCAAGTATCGCATCATTGATTTCGCGCTGAGCAATTGCGTCAATTCCAACGTTTTTGACGTGCTGGTCTTGACGCAATATCGCCCGCATAGTCTCAACGATCACATACGCCGCGGTCGTCCCTGGGATCTGGACCGGTCGTTCACCGGCGGTGTGCGCTTGCTGCAGCCATTTCAGGGGAGCTTCGATACGGATTGGTATGCCGGGACGGCCGACGCGGTGGCGCAGAATCTTAACTTCGTGCGGCAGGGCCGGCCCGAGTTCGTCTTGATCTTATCCGGCGATCATATCTATGAGATGGATTACGACATGCTGGTGCAATATCACCGGGACAAGGGCGCAGACGCGACGGTCTGTACGATAAGGGTGCCTTTGGACGAGGCGAGCCGCTTTGGCATAGTCGACACCGACAAGGACTATCGAGTCGTTGAGTTTGTCGAGAAACCGCAAGCGCCGCCGGGAAACCTGGCCAATATGGGGGTATATGTATTCGATTATTCGGTGCTGGAGCGCGTGCTGGCTGAAGACCAGGATGATGCGGACTCCGAGCACGATTTCGGCAAGAATATACTGCCCAAGATGGTGGCGGCGAACATGAACATCTTCGCTTACCCCTATGGCGGCTACTGGATAGACGTCGGAACGATCGACGCCTACTGGGAAGCGCATATGGATTTGCTTTCGAGCCCGCCCTCCCTGAATCTGAATGATCGCACTTGGGTGATCCATACCCGCAGCGAAGAACGGCCGCCGGTGCGCATTGGCGCGGATACTCGCATAGTCGACAGTATGATAACCGACGGTTCGGTCATTGGAGCCGGCGCGATGATTGAGCGCTCGGTGCTTTCACCGGGCGTCTTTGTCGGTCCGGGAGCGGTGATTCGTGAATCGGTGATCCTGAACGACGCCTACATTGAGTCCGGGGCGCATGTCGAGCGGGCCTTGGTGGACAAGATTGCGGTCATCGGCAAGAACGCGAGGGTGGGATTTTGGCAAGATATGGGTGATTTGAAAATCACAAGTGTGGGCAAGAATGCGCGCATCCCGCCGGAATTCACTATTGGCGCGGGCTCGGTCGTGGGTTCGGATTGCACCCATGAGAGTTTCGCGCGCTTCAGCGATTTGACGGTGCCGGCCGGCAGCGACGTAGAGTTTTCATCACGTATACAAAGGCAAAGGTGAAATATGGGCAAGTTCAAAGTCGGGGTGCAATTGCATCCGCAGCATGTGAGTTATGAGACGTATGCCGAAGCGGTGAAAGCCAGCGAAGCGCTGGGCGTGGACTCGATCTGGAATTGGGACCACTTCTTCCCGCTCTATGGCGAGGGAAACAACAATCACTTTGAGGGCTGGACCCTCTTGACAGCGATCGCCATGCTGACATCGCGCCCCGAGATCGGCACCTTGGTGACCTGCAACAGTTATCGCAATCCGGCGCTGCTGACGCAGATGGCGAATACGGTCGATCATATCAGCGGCGGCCGTCTGATATTGGGCATCGGCTCTGGCTGGTTCGAAAAGGACTATGTTGACTTCGGTTACGAGTTCGGCACGGCGGGCAGCCGACTGCGCGATTTGGGCGAGGCGCTGCCGATCATCAAAGAGCGTATGGGCAAAGAATTGCCGCCGCCGGTGCGCAATCCCATTCCCATCATGATCGGCGGCGGCGGGGAGAAGATCACGCTGAAGCTGACGGCGCAGCATGCGGACTTGTGGAATGGCTTTGGCCCGCCGGAGACATACGCCCACAAGTGTACTGTGCTGGACCGATGGTGCGGCGAAGTTGGGCGCGATCCCGCGGCGGTTGAGAGAACTGTGTCCCTGACCGGCGCCGATGATATCCCCGGGGACCTGGATGCCTACGCCGAGGCCGGTTGCACGCACTTCATCATGATGACGGCAGTGCCGCCCGATTACGGCAAGGTCAAGGCGCTGCTGTCCTGGCGCGACCGGATGAATGATTAGAGAAAAGGACAGGCCTCCGTATAGGAGACCTGCACATGGTTTCAGGTGTTGACGACGCAGTTGTCGCTGCCGTGGATGTTGGACACGTAGCAATCGGCTTCCCAATCGTTGTGCCATTCTTCGCCGTCCACCAGATAACGGAATTCATAATCGCGCTCGGGTTCAAGCTCGAGCATGACTTTGAAGCGCCCGTCTTTCAGCGGCGTCATCGGCGTGGCTGTTTCGTCCCAGTCGTTGAAGTCACCGACGAGGCATATACTGTCTGCATTGATCGCTTCAGCTGTATAAAACGTGACCTGGACGCTATTTCGGCTCTTTAGGTAACGTTTCTTCAGCATGTGTTCTCCTCTTCTGTCGAGCAAATGTATTGAATCAACCAACACTGGTCTTATCGTATCACAACTGGCTGTTGGAATGAAGTAAGTCAAGTATGTGACCTTAAACTGCACGGGACCACCCGGCCGGGCCTAAGACCACGATGTGGACGCGAAATTGGTAACAGGACGCGGTGATTCTTGCACTGAAAAACGGCTCGTTAAGCGTTAGAATGGCAGGTTTGAGACGCATTTAGCATGCTAGCGAGCAGTCAGGGAGCCCTCAATATGGTACAGCCGGTCGCCCGCGTCAATGTAGCGCCGAAACTTCCCGCTGAATTACGTCGATTGCATGAGCTCACGTACAACCTTTGCTGGGCTTGGGATCATGAAGCCATAGCGCTTTTTCGGCGTCTGGATCCTGACTTGTGGGAGGAGACGCATCACAACCCGGAATGGATGCTGGGGCTGATGAACCAGGAGCGGTTGAATTCGCTGGTCGGTGACACATCCTTTATGGCGCACTACTCACGGGTTTGCCGCAACTTTGACGAATACATGCGCGCCGAGAATACCTGGTTTGACCGGCAGTACGGTCATTTGGCAAAACAGCCTGTGATCGCGTATTTTTCGATGGAATTCGGCTTGACGGAGTGCTTGCAGAATTACTCCGGCGGCTTGGGTGTTCTAAGTGGCGATCATTTGAAGAGCGCCAGCGATTTGAATATCCCGCTTGTTGGAGTGGGAATCCTGTACCAGGAAGGGTACTTCCAGCAGTATCTCAACGCGGACGGATACCAGCTCGAGTCCTATCCCCTCAATGACTACGTGAACCTTCCGGTGAAGCTTCAGACGGATCAGTCGGGCGCGCCGGTGAAAATCTGTGTGCCTTTGCCGGGTCGGGAGCTGGTCGCCCAGATTTGGAAAGTGCGGGTCGGCCGGGTATCGCTGTATCTGCTGGACACCAACATCGATGATAATGCGCGGGAGGAAGACCGCAACCTGACGGATCGGCTGTATGGCGGAGATCGGAGAACGCGGATACGTCAGGAGCTCCTGTTGGGCATCGGCGGCGTGCGGCTGCTGCGCGCCTTGGGCATCAAGGCCGATATCTTCCATATGAACGAGGGCCACTCCGCCTTCCTGCTCTTGGAACGGATTCGTTGTTTCATGCGGAATGACGGCTTGACATTCGAGCAGGCCAAAGCATTGACCGCAGCGAGCAGCGTCTTTACGATTCATACCCCGGTGCCGGCCGGTTTGGAACGTTTTGGCTTTGATCTCATAGACGAGCATTTTGCAGATCTGGTGCGCGAGCTGGGGATAAGTCGCGACCAGTTTCTCGATCTGGGTCGGGAGACCATGGGCCATTATGAACTGTTTTCCATGTCGGTGATGGCTTTGAATCTTTCATCAGGGACGAATGGTGTGGCGCAGCTGCACGGCGGCGTGTCGCGGGCGATGTGGAATTGGGTTTATCCTGATGTGCCGGAGCATGAAGTCCCGATTCGCGCGATCACTAATGGCGTGCACGTCCAGACCTGGGTCAGCCAGGAAATGGCGCAGCTCTTTGATCGATATCTGGATCCGGGCTGGCGCTCTGAAGAGTCTCGGCGGGAGATTTGGGAAGGGGTGAAAACCATCCCGGATGCGGAATTGTGGCGCACGCATGTACGCCGGCGAGAAAGGCTGGTTGCCTTCGCGCGAGACCGGTTGCGTATGCAGCTGCAGCGGCGGGGTGTATCGCAGACGGAAATCGAAGCGGCTGACGAAGTGCTGAATCCAGACGCGCTGACTATCGGATTCGCGCGGCGCTTCGCCACGTATAAGCGCGCGACCTTGATCTTCCGTGATTTGGGACGATTGCGGCGCTTGTTGACCGACCCGGATAGACCGGTGCAGATTATATTCGCTGGCAAGGCACATCCGCATGATAATGAAGGCAAAGAGTTTATCCGCACGATCGTCAATGTGGCGCGCGATCAGGACTTCCGCAATTCGATCGTCTTCCTGGAAAACTACGATATGAATGTCGCGCGGTATATGGTGCAAGGCGTCGATATATGGCTGAACAATCCGCGCCGCCCCAAGGAAGCCAGCGGCACAAGCGGGATGAAGGTCATCTACAACGGCGGCTTGAATTGCAGCATACCGGATGGCTGGTGGGCGGAGGCCTATTCTCCTGATGTTGGTTGGTCGATCGGGCATGGCGAGGAATACGAAGAAGAAGAATGGGCGCATCAAGACTACGTTGAGAGTCAGGCGCTGTACAACTTGCTGGAGCAAGATATTGCGCCGCTCTTCTATCGACAGGCCCGCGATGGCCTGCCGCGCGAGTGGATTCGCCGAGTCAAGCGCAGCATGGCGGAATTGTCGCATTTCTTCAATACGCATCGCATGGTGCAAGAGTATGCCGACGAGTTTTACGTGCCGCGATTCCTGGTGAGCCAGGCAATGAACGCAGCTGACTACGAGGGGACGGCAGCCTATGTTGATTGGCGCAGACATCTCGATCGAGTCTGGCACGAAGTAAAGGTATTGGACGTTGACATCCGCGATGGCGATGTTGAGATTGGCAGCCGGACGGATATCCATGCCCGCGTGGTGCTGGGCAGTCTGCGCCCCGAGGATGTCAAGGTGCAACTCTACTACGGCATGCTGGATAGTGCCGGGAATATTCGCGATGGAGAGTCCGTCGATATGCGGATTCAGTATGAAAATGGCAGCGGACTCTATACGTTTACCGCGGAGCACGTCTATCGCTTGACGGGGAATGTCGGCTTTTCAGTGCGGATACTGCCATATCACGAATATTTGCACACATCTTTCGTTCCGCAGAAGATCGTTTGGGCCTGATCGCCGGCATCGGGGATGAAGGCGGCGGGCGAGGTTTAGCTGCTGCATTCGCGTTGAACCAGGCGTTCAGCGCCTGGCGCGCATTGACCGACGGTCGAGCTTCGACTAGAATATGCGCGCTGTCAGGTAAGTTGTGAAGACCATGCAATATCATATCTGGACTCTCGGCTGTCAGATGAATGTGGCCGACTCGCAGTTGTTGGCCTCCGAACTGGAGAAGCTGGGACACCGCGCGGCGCTTCGAGCCGAAGACGCTGACATCATGGTGGTCAATACATGCGTGGTCCGGCAGAGCGCCGAAGACAAAGGACTTGGCCGCTTGCACCTGCTCAACAAAATCAAGCAGGAGCAGCCGGAGAAGGTGATCGGCGTGATGGGCTGCATGGTGGGAATGCGCGATCCGCTTTGGATGCGCCAGCGTTTGCCCTATGTTGATGTGTTCATGCCGCCTTCCGATCCGGCGCCGCTGGTCAGTTTCCTCAAAGAGCGAATGGACGAGGCGGATGTGCTTGAGCTGGAGGCGGATGCGCGGAAGGAACGTGACGCGCTGCAGGATGGCGAGTTGATTCTGCCCTTGCATGAGCGGGGCGAGCTGGTATGCGCGCACGTCCCGATTGTATATGGCTGCTCACATGCCTGTACGTTCTGCATTATTCCGTTTCGGCGCGGCATCGAGCGCAGCCGGCGCGTCGGCGAAATCCTGGCCCAGGTGCGCAGCCTGGCGGCCCAAGGCGTGAAGGAAGTGACGCTGCTTGGGCAGATTGTCGATCGTTATGGCAAAGACGTAGCAGATGGACCAGATCTGGCGGATTTGCTGCGGGTTGTGCACGGCGCCGCGGAAGAAACTGGCTTGGAGCGGATTCGCTTCTTGACGAGCCATCCCAACTGGATGACCGAAAAACTGCTGAAAACTGTCGCCGAACTGCCGCGAGTCATGCCACACATCGAAGTTCCGATTCAAGCGGGCGATGATGCAGTGCTGGCGCGGATGCGGCGCGGCTATACAGCCGACCAATATCGCAAGCTGGTGGCGAAGATCCGTAAGATCATTCCGGATGTGGCTATCCATACGGATATCATCGTCGGCTTCCCCGGCGAGACCGGCGAGCAGTTTATGAAAACCTACGCTGTGCTGGAGGAGCTGAAGCTCGATAAAGCGCACTTGGCGCGCTACAGTTCGCGGCCGCAGACCGTGAGCGCCAGGCGAATGCCGGATGACGTGCCCGAAGCTGAAAAGCGTGAACGCCACCGGATGCTTGAGGACTTGCAAGCGCGGGTAGTGGCGGAGATTAATGCGAAATATCTTGGTCGGCAGGTCGAAGTTCTAGTCGAAGACCAACACAAAGGCAGATGGCGCGCGCGCACGCCGCAGAACAAGCTGGTCTTTTTTGAAGCGCCGGGCGCATGGAAGGGCAGACTGGCCCAGGTTGAAGTCACCTGGACGGGACCCTGGAGCATGCAGGCGCGTTTGCCGCAAGCGGAACCACAACAGGATCCGCCGCTTGTCGTCGCCGGTTGATGAGAGAGCAGTATCGCCGCATAGTTCGAGATCTGCGATGCTCTGCGCTGCCAATTTGCGTTTGCCTGCTTTTGGCCGGCTGCAACCTTCAAGGTCGTTCTGACGATTCAAATCAGAATCAAGCGACACTAGTACCCACTGGACCACCGACAATACAGATTGAGTCGCCGAAGGACGGCGACGAATTTGTCATCGGTGAGGAGATTCTGGTCTCTGTGTTGGCGACGGATAGCGTCGGGGTGAATCGAGTGCAGCTGTTTGTTAACGATCAGATCGTGCGGACGGTGTCGTCAGAATCGCTTCAGGGAGACTTGTCGCTGCCGGCCGTCCTCAATTATTTGCCGCGGCGGCGTGACATTGGCGCGATCACGTTGCGGGCGGTGGCCTATCGCTCCGCAGTGGTAAGTGAGCCGGACGAGATCACTGTCGTAGTGCGCGAATCGCCGGCGCAAGTGCTCGCCACGCCTGTTCAGCAGGGGAACATCCCGTTCATTCCGGATGACGGTGTCTGCCGCGCGTTGGTTAACGTTGGCTTGAATTTCCGCGAGGGACCAAGCACCGGTTATCGCATCATTACTGTTTTGCGAAGCGGCACGTTGGCGGCGATCACCGGACGCAACAGCGAGCACAGTTGGTGGCGCTTAAACTTTGATAATCAGATGGGATGGGTTAGCGGCGATTTCACCACAGAATATGGCGATTGCAGCGCGGTAGCGGTGGTGGCGGGCTAAGCGCGGGATCGTTGGTCGGTATCGGCAGATGTGCTAAAATCTAGACAGGCTTTCATAGACCTTCTCGAAGATTGTCACACAGGTTTAGCGATGGCGATTGCGATTAAGCAGATCATGCTTATCACGCGCAACGTGCAGTTTGCGATTGATGTCAAACGCGCCTTGGAGGCGCTTGGCGAGTACAGCGTTACCACTGTAGCCGACATTCGCAATGCCATCGAGCAACTGCGTGAGACCTCACAGCATCTGGTATTGCTGGATACCTCAGACCTGACGGTTTCACCCTCGATCATGATTGAGTTGATACGTTCGCGTCAGTCGGAAATCGCTATCGTGCTGGCGCCAGATCTTGATTCGGTGCATGAACTGGCGCGGCGCTATCGCATACAAGGCGTTGTTGATATTCCAGTGATGGCGCGCTCGCTGATTCCGATTCTGGAAGGTTCGCTGAGATCGGCGTATGGCTCATTGCCTCCGGCGAAGGATGATGCGCCGGCTGAACTCAGCGAAGACACGGTTACCATTGAGTCGCTTGTTGGAGAGTTGTTTGGGGACGAACCGGGGCTGAACTATACACGGCGGCGACTGCAGGCGTCGCTGGAACTGCTGAATCCGCGACCGGAGCAGGCCGCGGCCAAGGAGGCGCTGGAATTCTTGGTGGAGCCGGATGACGAGGGTGACACCGTGCGCTTTCGCTACATCAAGACGAGCGACGGCGGGGCATCGACAGAAGTAGCGACTGACGATGTTTCCGTAGACGAAACGACCGTGGCCTCCGGCAGCAGGAGCGAAACAGTAAAGGACTTGGTTGAGAACTTGACGGCGGAAGCCAGCGGAGAATCCCGGCAGCTTGCCGCGCCTGCCGCAAGGCTGGATGACGGCGACGCGGAAATAATCGACGATAGCGCAGAATTTGCGCGCATGCTGGATACGGTGCTCGATGAGAGCACGGCCCTGGAAAACCTGACCCTGGAATCGCTCTTTGATACGACGCGTGAGTTGCCGGGCGCCTTGGGCACAGGCGCGGTGCCCGCGTGGCTGCGGGAGACGGAGAAGTTCATCAAGGAACCGGGCTTCCTGTCAGAGAGCTTGCCCGCGATTGAATCAGTTGAAGATTTTGACGCAACTACCGTACCGGCCGCCGTAGAAGAGCCGGGGGCGGTGACTGCGCAAGCCTTGGAAGTCAATGAGGCAGACACGGAAGCGAATGCGCAAACAGACGCTCAGCCCGCTGGGCTTTCGGATTTCCCCTCCTGGGCGCCTCTCTCCAGCCGCGATAGCGATCCCTTGCTGGCGCAGCTTGCCGTCACGATGACAAGGGTGATGAGTGACCTGACGGCGGACGCCACAGTTCTCGCGCGAGATAACCGCATCGTCGCCTTTTCAGGCGATATGGCGCTTAGCGACTTCCGCGCCCTGCGCAAGATGATCGCTGATGACTGGAGCGCTGACGGCGGTCAATCGCGTATCCGCTTCGTTAAGCTGCCGAGCGCCGAAGCTGAGTACATGCTGTGTTCGAGGGGGACGGTCGGCGACCACTGCTTGACTTTGATATTCGCTGGAAACAAGCACCTGCGCGATATTCGCCTGCAAGGTGACCGCATAATGCGCGCGCTGGCCGATGTGCCGGATAACGGCGCCCGCTCGGATGGGGATGACAGCGCCGACTCGGAAGCGGCCGCATCCGATACGAGACAGCCTTTCGCTTTCGTTTGGATAGTGGCAGACCCGGCATTGGTCTTGCGCAAGGAGTTGGCGGAACAACTGGTCTTCTGGCTGGAAGTCCAGTTAAACGGCTTAAACTGGACTGTGCATCGACTGGATGTTCATCAAGATTTTATTTACTTGTACGCGGATGTTCCGGCGCGAGCGTCGCCGGAATACCTGGCCAGA
Source organism: Chloroflexota bacterium (assembly GCA_026706395.1). Next base: position 9,449 of record JAPOYU010000090.1, on the reverse strand, counting down.
ACCGTTATGGAGCGGTCGCGCAAGATAGCTTGCTCGGAGGATAAGGGCCTGCCGACTGATCTATGGGCGGATGCCTATTTGGTGCTGCAACCGGGCCGGGACCTAGGCGAGCGCGAATTGCGCCACTTCCTCCAATTCGCCCGCGGCTGAGTTAGGTCGGGATATATCGTTCTTGCCTGATTGGCGCCGGTGTAAATCCAACTGTGACATTGGCGGCGCGTCGACTATACTTTGCGCTACATCATCTCGGAAAAGTGTCAGGTCGGGGACATGGAAACACGGCCGGTTTTGTATTTGATCGATGGTCATGCGCTCGCTTATCGCAGTTACTTTGCGCTGCAGCGCGGTGGATTCACGACATCTACAGGGGAAAGCACTAGCGCCGTGTATGGTTTCAGCCGCACGCTGCTGGATGTCTATGAACATCATCAACCTAAGTATCTGGCGGTTACCTTTGACGAGGGCTTGAGCGCGCGCGAAGAAATATACCCCGAATACAAGGCGACAAGAGAGAAAATGCCGGATGACTTGCGCAGTCAACTGGATCGGATTCGTGAATTGGTGGAGGCCTTCAACATACCATGCCTGACCATGCCCAATATGGAGGCCGATGACGTCCTGGGCACGATAAGCCGGCAGGCGGTGGAGCAAGGGCTGGACGTGCATATCGCCACCGGTGATCGCGACATTCTCCAACTGCTTGGTCCGCATGTGCGCGTGCAGTTGCCTCAACGCGGCGGCCCCGATGTTGTGATGGATGTCAGCGCCTTTCGTGAGAAATATGATATCGAGCCGAGCCAGTTGGTGGATCTCAAAGCCTTGATGGGCGACAGTTCGGACAATATCCCGGGCGTGGCCGGCGTAGGCGAAAAGTCGGCTACGAAGCTGTTAAAAGAATTCGGTGACCTGGAGACGATTTACGAGAATCTGGACGATATCGGCACGCGCGTGCGCAACCGTCTGGTCGCCGGAAAGGACATGGCCTTTCTTAGCCGCCGGTTGGCCACCATCATGAGTGATCTGGATATTGAGCTCGACCTGGAGGCCTGTGTTGGACAAGACTTCAACTTGGGCTTGGTGGATGCCGTATTCTCAGAGCTTGAATTCCGCAGCTTGCGCGAGCGGCTGCATAAAGTTTCGGGGCAGCTGCAAGACGAAGAATATGGTTCTTCCATCGTGTATGCGCAGGATGTCGTAGAGACTGTCGTCGTGCGTGAAGAGGCCCAGTTGGCTGAACTGGTCGCGGTGTTGAAAGGCGCGGGCGCCATCGCCTTCGATACGGAGACTACAAGCATCGACCAGATGTCGGCGGAGCTGGTGGGCATATCGTTGGCGGTTGATGGGCAGCGTGGCTATTACTTGCCTGTGGGGCATCGAGTAACCGGAGAAGACGGGCAAGCTGATATGTTCGCGCGGCCGGTGGGCGATCAGCTCCCTCTGGATACCGTGATCGAGGCGATACGTGACCCGCTCGAAGACCCCGGCATTGCGAAGACGGCGCATAATGCCGTCTACGATCTGATGATCTTGCGCCGTTATGGCATCGATGTCGCGCCGATCGCCTTCGATACCATGCTGGCGGAATGGGTCAAGAATCCGATAAGCAAGTTTCTGGGTTTAAAAGCGTTGGTGGCGCAGACGCTGGATGTCCAGATGACGGAGCTCTCGGACTTGCTCGGCAAAGGCAAGAATCAGACGACGATGGACATGATCGAGATTGACGCGGTCGCGCCTTATGCCGCCGCCGATGCCGCGATGACATTCAGCCTTGTTGAGCCGCTTGCGAACGAGTTGAGCGGCGCCAGGTTCGGGCAGGTGTATACATCGCTTGAGCTGCCGCTGATACCGATCATCGCCAGCATGCAATATAAAGGTGTTACGCTCGACGTGGAATTTCTGGACGATATGAGTCGACGCTTGGCCTCTGACATCGCCGGTTTGGAAGACGCAATTTATCACGAGGGCAATAGTGGCAAGTTCAATATTGGTAGCCCGAAACAGTTGAATACAGTGCTCTTCGAGGTATTGGAGTTGCCGACCGACGGCCTGAAGAAGACGAAGCTCGGCTATTCCACTGACGCGACCACGCTGGATGCGCTGAAGGATGCCCACCCAATAATCAGTTTGATCGTGGAATACCGAGAACTGACGAAGTTGAAGAGCACCTATGTGGACGCGTTGCCAACGCTGGTCAATGGTCGTACTGGGCGCTTGCATACGAGCTACAATCAGGCCGGTTCGGCGACAGGGCGCTTCAGCAGCAACAGTCCGAATCTGCAGAATATCCCCATCCGCACAGAGTTGGGGCGGGAGGTGCGCCGCGCCTTTGTGGCGCCGGCGGGTTTCGTCTTGCTCGCCGTCGATTACAGCCAGATCGAATTGCGCGTCATGGCGCATATCAGTCAAGACGAGACCTTGATCAGCGCCTTTCACCAAGGGCTCGACATTCACCAGGCGACGGCGGCGACGGTGAATGGCATTGCGCCGGAAGATGTTACCTATGAGCAGCGGAACTTTGCCAAGCGCGTGAATTTCGGCTTGATGTACGGTATGGGCGCGTTTCGTTTGGCGCGCGAGAGTGATCTGACGCGGGAGGAGGCGGACGCCTTCATCAAGACCTATTTTGAACGGATGCCCGGCGTGCAACAATACATCGAGAATACAAAGGCCTTTGTATGGGAGCATGGCTACACCGAAACGCTCTATGGGCGTCGTCGGCTGTATCCCGCGATCAAGTCGAATGGCAATCGCCGCAGCACCTCCGCGGAAGAGCGCGCCGCTATCAACATGCCCATTCAAGGGACGGCGGCGGATATTCTCAAACAGTCGATGATTAATCTCTATGCTAAGCTGGCTGATGCGCGCCTTGACGCGACGATGATCTTGCAGGTTCACGATGAGCTCGTTCTGGAAGTCAAAGAAGAAGAATTGCCGACGGTGACCAAGTTGGTGGTCCACACAATGGAATCGGCCTTCCCGGATGGTCAACCCTTGCGAGTTCCGTTGAAGGCGAATGCAAGCAGCGGGCAAAATTGGCGCGATATGGAAGAGATTGCCTGAGCGCTTGCGGCTCGCCGCTGGCCGCAAGCGGTACGGCCTTTGCTTTGTCCCCCCCAAGCCATCGACAAGTAAGTGAGACGATCGATACATGAGACATTTTTTGGATTTGGCGAGTTGCACAGCCGACGAGTTGAACGATTTGATTGACCTGGCGTTATGCTTGAAGACGGAATGGCGCGGCGGCGGCAATGAACCCGTATTGCGGGGCAAGACGCTGGGCATGATATTCCAGAAGCCATCTTTGCGGACGCGCGTATCATTTGAAATGGCGATGAAGCACCTTGGCGGCGACGCGATTATGCTGGGACCGCAGGAGATTGGTCTGGGTGTGCGCGAGAGCGTGCCGGATGTGGCCCGCGTCTTATCAAGCTATGTCGATGGCATCATGGCGCGCGTCTTCGATCATCAAGACGTTGTTGAACTGGCGGAGTTTTCGCGCGTGCCTGTGATCAACGGTTTGAGCGATGATTATCATCCCTGTCAGGCGCTGGCGGATATCCTCACTATACGCGAGGGTCTTGGCCGGCTGGAAGGCTTGAAGCTGGCCTTTGTTGGCGATGGCAATAATGTAGCGGCTTCGGTGGCCTTGGCTTGCGCGCATTTTGGGATAAGCTTCAGCATTGCGACCCCCGAGGGCTACGAAATGAAAGCGCCGATCAGAGAACAAGCCCTTGCGATCGCCGAATGCAACGGGACTGTTATTGAAATGCAAACACGACCGCAGTTAGCGGTGGCCGAGGCGGATGTCGTTTATACAGATACCTGGGTAAGTATGGGCCAGGAAGCGGAAGCGGCGGAGCGCGCTGGCGAGTTCGAGGCTTTTCAGGTTAATGCTGGCTTGTTGCAAGGGGCTAAGCCGACGGCGATCGTCATGCACTGCTTGCCGGCGCACCGTGGCGACGAGATCACCGACGAAGTTATGGACGGAGCGCAGTCTCGAGTTTTCGCCCAAGCGGAGAACCGCATGCACGCTCAAAAAGCCATTTTGGCGCGGTTGCTGGCATAACGGCGACGCTATTCGCCGACACTTATCCCCGCTGATTACCCAACGGCTTTCCAACCCTACGGCTATGTAGCGGTCGATGAGACGGCGCAAGATGTCAAACAATGTTAGAATGTCATAACTTGAGACTGCCGGGCGTGTTAATACAAGCAGCTAAACTTTCCCTTGGTCGCGTGTTTCTGGCGCCTTGTGATTTGGTGGAAGACAGCGCGTGGAACAAATCGTACTAATCCTCCAGAGCCTGGAATTGACGGACATTGTCGATATCGGCATCGTCACGCTTCTCTTTTACGGCATCACATTCATGTTTCGCGGTACCCAGGCGGTGGCGCTGTTTCGCGGTATAGCGCTGATTGTCATCGGATTGATCTCGGTCGCGGCGATTTTTCGTCTGGAGGCTTTGAGCTGGCTAATCGCAAATAGTTTGACCGCGCTGGCAATCGCCATACCGGTAATCTTCCAACCCGAGATTCGGCGTGTATTGGAGCGGCTGGGGCGCGGTTCAATCATCGGGACTTTTCAGGCGCCGCAAGAGATTCGTGTCTCGGTGATTAATGAGATCTGCGCGGCCACTGAAAAACTGTCTGAACGTCGACATGGCGCCTTAATCGTTTTGCAGCGCAACAGCAGCTTGCAGGAATACATTCGTACCGGTATCCGGCTGGATAGCGAGGTATCCGCCGACTTGCTTGCGACGGTGTTCTGGCCGAGGACCGAGTTGCATGATGGCGCGGTGATCGTCGATCGCAGCGGGCGCATTGCTTCGGCCTCTTCCGTACTGCCGATCACAGCCAGCCGCAATCTGCCAAATCCCAATCTCGGTACGCGTCATCGGGCGGCGGTGGGCATTAGCGAGGTGGGCGATGCGCTTTGTGTAATCGTGTCTGAGGAAACGGGCAAGATTTCCGTAACCAACACCGGGCGCATGATACTTGACCTGGACTCGCAGCGACTGCGGCTCATCCTCAACGCCTATTACGGTCCCGCGGAGGACGCTTCGCTCTCGCTGCGAGGGCGGCTGCGCGAAATGCTTGCCGATCTCAGGTTGCGCCTGCAAACTCGCAGCAGCAGGCAGCGGGCGCAGACATGATTCGGCGGATGTTGCGCTCGGAAACGGCGAGCAACCTGCTGTGGCTCGCGGTATCGGCATTGCTGGCGACCGCGGTCTGGTATATCGCTGTGACTTCGGCGGATCCCATAAGGCAACGCCGATTCATCGCCATCCCTATCCAATTCGTAACCGACGATACTGCTGTTATGACCAGCAGTCCAAGGCGATCAGTCGATGTGACGATACAAGGATCGCAAACGGCGGTGTCTTCGCAGTTGGCGTCCAACATATTGGTCCGGGCCGACCTTACGCGTTTCGGGCCGGGTACGCATTTGGCGCCGCTGGAAGTAGAGCTCGTGCAGCCCAATGCCACGGGTTCTCGCCGATTGGTTTCGCGAGTGGCGCCATCGCATATTTCGGTCGAACTCGAGCCGCGAGTTTCCCGACACACCAGAATCCTGATAGAACTTTCACAGCCGCCGCCGCTGGGGTTCCGCCACCAGGAACCCGTTCCAGGTATAGAGCAGGTCCTTGTGAGCGGTGCTGACAGCTTGGTTTCACAAGTTGTGGCGGTTCGCGGCGAACTCGACTTGTCCGCGAGCCGAAATCCTGTAGAAGTCGATCTGCGTCTTCGTGCGGTCGATGCCGATGGGAACCGGGTGGAAGATGTAGAGCTTGAACCACAGAACGCCACTGTCGCGGTCAATATCGCGCGACGCGATGACATTCGTCAGATTGCGGTTCGTCCTAACTTATTGTTTGAGACGCTCCCCGAAGGCTTTACACTGAAGAATCAGAGTTACGATCCGGAGTCCCTATTTGTGAGTGGCGCGCCGGAGCAGTTGGCTAAAATCGCCGATACACTCCTGACGGCGCCAATCAGCCTGGAAGATCGCGAAGAAGGCTTCGTGACTAGCGTGCCTATTCAGTTGCCCGATGAGGAATTGTTCGTCATGGGCGGAGACAGCAATATTACTGTTTCCATTGAGATCATTCCAATAGTGGTTTCGCGACAAATTGATAGCATCGAAGTCGGGCAAATTGGTTTGGCAGCGGGCTATACCGTGTCGATCGTTCCGACGACAGTTTCCGCCATCGTAACGGGTCCGGTGGTTCAGGTGGAGTCGCTGACCGGAGGCGGCATACAAGTGATTGTGGATCTGGATGGCTTGGCGCCGGGCGTATACGATATGGCGCCCTCCATTTCTGTCACGCAGGGAGATTTGAGCGAAGAAAATGTTTCACTTTCGCCGGCTGAACTGAATGTCGAGATAAGTTCGCCGGAATCAGCGGAATCGGTCGGCGACTCGCCGGATGCTGCTGACGAGGGCTCATCTTCCTAAGCGGCAATTCCAATCCCGGGCGCAATGGGCTGCGCGGCGCGTTTTCGCCTGCAAATAGCTTTCACCCACGACTAGAATCCGTCTGTAAGCGCATAGGAGCGGCAGGAGCCACATCCTGATATGTCAAGCAAGAAGATTGTCGCTTTGGTAGGGCGTCCGAACGTCGGCAAGAGCACACTCTTTAACCGGCTCGTGGGAGAACGGCTGGCGGTTACGCATGAGATTCCGGGCACAACGCGCGATCGACTGCATGGCGAGTCTTTTTGGAACGGTGTTACGTTTCAGGTGGTGGATACCGGCGGCATCGAAGTTTATCAACCAGCCGGCTCGCGCGACGAATCGCCGCTTGCGGAAGGCAGCGCTGAATTTGTCGCCGAAATCATCGGCCAAGCGAAGATCGCTATCGACGCCGCCGATGTCATTGTGCTCGTGGTGGATGCCCAGTTTGGCGTTACCGCGGCTGACGAGGCGATTGCCGAGATACTTCGGCGGACGGACAAGCCCGTTCTGGTTGCGGCCAACAAGCTGGATGACAAGAGACACGAAGACGAAGTCTACGACTTTTACAGCTTGGGCCTGGAGGAGGTCGTTGGCATAAGCGCGATACATGGGCTGGGCGTTGGCGATCTGCTGGACAAGGTCATTCTGAAGCTTGACGCGCCGCTGTCAGATCTGGACGACGAGCTTGACGAGCATCTTAAGATCGCCATTGTGGGGCGTCCAAACGCCGGCAAAAGTACCCTGTTGAACAAGCTGATTGGACAGGACCGCGCGATCGTCAGCGCCGTCGCCGGCACAACACGCGATGCGATCGACACGGATATCATGTATTTCAGTGAGCGCGTCACACTGATTGATACGGCTGGCATCCGCCGGCGCGGACGCATTGAAGCCGGTGTGGAGAAGTACAGTGTAATCCGCGCCATGAAGGCGATCGGGCGCGCGGACGTTGTCCTGCTTGTCATCGATGCCAACTTGGGTGTGACCGAGCAGGACGAGCATATTGCCGGGTACATCATAGACGAATACCGGAGCCTGGTCATAGTTGTGAACAAATGGGACGCGGTCGAAAAAGACGCGTTCACCATGAACGCCTTCAGCGATACCATCCGCGACCGATTGCATTTTGTCCATTATGCGCCGGTCATATTCATCAGCGCATTGGAAGGCCAGCGGGTTCATCAAGTGCTGGAAGCCGCTCACAGAGTATGGGAGGCGCGGTTTTTGCGCATGCCGACGTCAGATGTGAACCGGCTTCTGCGGGAAGCGGTCGAAAAGCACCCGCCGCATGGCAAGGGCACAAAACGCCTTAAGTTTCTCTATGGCTCGCAAGTGCGGACGGATCCGCCGCTATTCCTGTTCCATGTAAATGATCCCTCACAGGTACACTTCACATACAAACGCTATTTGGAGAATCAATTCCGTGACGCCTACGAATTCGAAGGCACGCCGATACGCTTGAGTTTCCGCGCGAGAGACAAAACGCCGACGCCTTCCGCCGAGTGATTTGCCAAAGGCCAGCCGCAAATCGCTCCATGTGTGAAGAGCCGAGGTCATGGGCGAATTCCATTGCGGGGTCCAGTTTGCAGTCATATAATCTGTTCTGTCGTCGGCAAGGATTCTGCGGCAAGGGCGCCGCAGGCGGGGAAATAAGGAGAGCGGATGTTTCGCAGCCACATTGTAGATTTGCCTCGCCCGCGCCTTAAGACCCCCGGTTTCGTCTTGGAGATTGTCAGTACGGTGCTCTTCGTTATTTCGGTCACTGTGCTGTTTGACTTGGCGATACCGCGCTCGCTGGTTGACGGACACAGCATGGAGCCCACCTTTCACGGCGATGACCGCCTGGTGGTTAGTCGGCTGCATTATCTGCTGGGAGCGCCCGCGCGCGGCGATATCGTTGTCTTCAACTCTCTGGTTCCCAGTGAGGCGGCCCGCGGCATCATGCTGATCAAGCGCGTAGTTGGCTTGCCGGGTGAAACGGTAGAATTAAAGGATCAGCAGGTGCGCATCAATGGCGAATTGCTGGACGAGCCCTACATCAAAGAGGCCTGTCGAATCTCGCGCTGCAGTGATGATAGTTGGACTTTGGGCGAGGATCAGTACTTTGTGATGGGAGATAATCGCAATAACAGCCGGGACTCGCGGCGCTTTAATGCCGTGCCAATTCAAAAGATCGTCGGGCAGGTGATATTCCGGTATTTTCCGCTGGGCGCTATCGGGATCATTCCAAACTAGGACGGTGTAAGAATGGACGCCAAAGCTAGAGCTTATGCCTGCCCGCGCTGCACAGTGGGCCGCTGCGCGCTGCAGACAACCACCTTTGTTGATGTTTACCACGGGCAGCTATTGAGCATCCCCAATACACGCGCCTTCATTTGTGATGTCTGTCACTTTGTCGAGTTCGAGCAGGAAATGCTGGACGCGCTCTGGGACGAGTTATACGGCGACGTTGCGCGAGATGATGTGCAAACAGCGGTGGCACATAAGCGTAGTTCCACATACGGCGAAGGCTAGCGCCGCTGACAGCCAAGCCACAATTGAAAAGGAAGCGCAACATGTCGAAGGTCGCGCAATCCGAGAGTGAGACGCGCGCGCTGATTTGCCGTGTCGG
>JAPOYU010000090.1:0-371 GCA_026706395.1 Chloroflexota bacterium | reverse complement strand
GACGAGAAGGGTCTCGTAGATGGCACGGCTGGCAACATAAGCGTCCGCTTGGCTGAAGATCGCGTGCTGGTCAGCCCGAGCGGCCTGGCGACGGGTTTTCTGGAACCGGATCACCTTATTGTCGTCGATCTCTCCGGCGAGCGGGTCGACGTGCCGACCGACGCAAATGTCGCCCTCCGGTCGACATCGGAGAGCGACATGCACCTGGAGTGTTACCGGCAGAGAAACGACATTAAGGGGGTGGTGCACGCGCATCCGCCGACGGCGGTGGCGCTGACACTGGCGGGCTTTGATTTTCAGCAGTGCGTCATTCCGGAGATGGTAGTGCTGCTGGGTCTGGTGCCGACCGCGCCTTATTCCACCCCATCGAG